>CADBNG010000134.1 GCA_902795985.1 uncultured Lachnospiraceae bacterium | reverse complement strand
GGAAGTGACGGAAGAACCGGAAGTGACGGAAGAACCGGAAATCACGGAAGAGCCGGAAGTGACGGAAGAGCCGGAAATCGCGGAAGAGCCGGCGCTTGAGGAAGAACTGGAAGTTGCCGAAGAGACGGAAGAGACCGAACACGCGCTGAGTATCGGCGAAGAGGAACAGGCAGCGGAAGAGACCGAAGAGGCTGCTTTGGAAGAGGAACCGGCTGCGGAAGAGGCCGAAGAGGCTGCTCCGGAAGAGGAACTGACTGCGGAAGCCGAAACGGTATCGGAAGAAGACGGCCTGACCGCCGACGCCGGGGATCTTCAGATCAGCGGCGATGAACGGATGATGCCGGAAGAAACGGCCGAAACTTCGGAAATCTCTGAAGAAGAAAAAACAGAAGAAGAGCTTTCGGAAGAAGAAAAAGAAGAAGAGGAACTGACTGCGGAAGAAGCCGAAGAAGAAAAAGAAGAGAAGGTTAAAAAAGCGGAAGCCACCGTCGAAAGAACCGATCTTGCGGGTACCGCCGTTGTGTTCAGCCAGGATTCCTATACCTATACCGGTCAGAAGCTGACCCCGTCCTTTAAGGTCATGGATGGAAACAAGGAAATCCCGTCGAGTTCCTATATCGCGTCCTGGAGCAACAATCTTATTGCCGGAACGGCAACGCTGACCCTTACAGGGAAAAATACGGCGAAGGGAACGCTGAAGACACAGTTTACCATCGATCCCGTTCCCCTGAATTCGGTGAAGGTTACCCTTTCCCGGGATTGCCGTTACAACACCTACGAGCAGACGCTGAAACGCAGTGAAATCAGCGTGACAGCCGTTGTGAACGGAAATGAAAAGGTCCTGATCCCGGATCTGGACTACACCACCGATTACCAGAACAACGTCAACGCCGGAACCGCCAAGCTGATCGTACAGGGCGCCGGAAACTACTCCGGCAAACTGACCAAGTCTTTCAAGATCCTGCCCTTTGACTTTACAGACTGCGGCGAACTGACCCTGAAGAACGCTTCCATGAGTTATACCGGATCAGCACTGACCCAGAACGGCATTACCCTTGTGTCCCGGGATCCGAAAAACCAGGCGAACCGGATCACCCTGACCCAGGGAACCGACTACACCGTTTCCTATAAAAACAATACAAAAATCGGCTGGGCCCAGGTCATCCTCAAGGGTACCGGCAATTACACCGGAAAAGTGACCGGTTCCTTCGCCATCGAACCGGCGGCTCCGAAGATCACCTGCGGAGAAAGCAAGGAAGGCGTCGTCCATCTGACATGGGATAAAGTCAGCGGCGCCAAGGGATACCGTATCGCGGTTCTGAACAGCAGCGGAAAGGAACTTATTTCCGTGACGCAGACCAGTACGGAAGCCTATATCTACGGACTGACGAAACAGACGAAATATAAGATCGAAGTGCGGTGCCTGATGGCTTCGTCGGATAAAAACACGAACGTGTACTGCAAAACCAAAACCGTCTCTTCGGTAAAAACGAAGAAAACGTCCAGCTACGCGTCCGCCTTCTCTTATGATATTCACAATACCGCCAATACCTACGCGCTGGCCTCTTCGAGCAACGGCAAGATCGTGATCGACGATGGAAGACGGGTTGCCGAGAACAACAAAAACATGGCCAACGCAGTAGCCTGGAATAAAAAAGCGGGTGTATCGGCCAAGAACAATATCAAGACGAACGCGAAGAAGATCCTGAATTATCTTTCCAAACGCACGACTTACGCTCTCGGACATGACAGCGCCAAAGACCTTTTCAAAACCGGAAAGGGCATCTGCAAGGCCTATTCCGAGACCTTCCAGTACATGTGCCGTGCGGCCGGCATCAAATGCGAGACCATCTGGGGCCAGACGGACAACGGCTATCATGCCTGGAACCGGATCAAGGTCAACGGAAAATGGCATTATATCGACCCGACCTATTACGATGTTTCGAAGGAACGGGGCTATGGGATCGAAAAGCAGTTCATCCTTTCCTCCGTCGTCTGGGCGGACCGGACCATGAAAAACGCGATTATCTTCAAGTAAACCGCCTGTCGAATGACAGCAAAACCGTACCGCAGCGCCCCGAAAAGATCTGTTTTTGAAAAAACGGAAGAGAGGGGCGTTGCGTAATAAAACAAAGAGTGCTATATTATAAAAGTATTTTTGTCTTCAGTTAGATGAAACGAACCTAAATATCGACTGCTTGCTTGACCGGGAATGTATTTGTTGGCAATGCATTCCTTTTCTAGTGGTGAGGAATACTTTTCACTGCTAAATAATCTGGAAACAGAGAGGGAAATCGAATGAAAAAGAGAATCTTTGCTGCAGTGGTTGCGGTACTGATGGTGCTGACGCTGATCGTGCCGGGAACGGCATCGGTCATTTCTGCGGACGAGGAAACCGACGCGTATATCGAAGCGGTGCAGGACGAAACAGTCCCTGCGTCTGCCGACACGTCTGAGGATACCGTTCCGTCAGAAACGCCTGCGGAGAATACGGATCCGTCGGAAGGAGAAGACGCCTCCGACCCCGGAACGGGAGAGGAAACTCCTGCGCCTGAGGAGGAAGTGACTCCTGCGCCGGAAGAGACGGAAGTTCCGGAAGAGACGGAAGTTCCCGAAGAGACGGAAGTTCCGGAAGAGACGGAAGTTCCCGAAGAGACGGAAGTTCCGGAAGAGACGACGGTTCCGGAAGAGACCGACGTTCCGGAAGTGACTCCTGCGGAAGAGGAGACGGTAACCCCTGTTCCCGAAGAGACCAAAGTTCCGGAAGTGACTTCTGCCCCGGATAAAACGAAGGCAACCGTGACTCCGGATCCGGAAAAGAAAGAAGAGAAGGAAAAAGTAAAAGCGGCGGCTGCCGGCGTGGAGAACGCAGAGTATGAAGTCAAACCCGGCTACTATACCGATGGAGCCCGCATCGTCATTAAAAAAGTGCCGAACAAAGGCCCGGTAACGATTCCCGAGAAGATTTTCTTTAATGACAGCACCCTTACGGTAACGGAGGTTGAAATTGACCGGGAAAATTACAGCGCTGTTCAGGCTAATATAACCAGGCTGAATCTTCCGTCGACGATTAAGTCGATCCCCGGAAACCTGTATGCGTGGGATCAGGGCCGCAAGGATGTTGCGATCTCTGATTTTGGCGTTCATCAGAGAACGCAGATTAATTATTGGGGCGGCCAGATGCATGAATCCACTATGGGCCCCTCCACAATCGGTTCAATCCTGGATGTGGAAAAATCGGTTGCTGCGATTCCCGCTTTTATTAAAAATAATTATGAGAACGGAGCTTACTATGCCGGCAAGTGCCTGGTTCGTGTGGATCCGTCTTATAAAGGCGACTTTACCGTAAAGACCGGAACGGTGTGTGTTCTGGCAGGAGCTTTTGCCGGCTGTAAGAATATCGGCGCGGTTTCCCTTCCCGCTTCGGTAGAAGATATCGGAATGTCCGCTTTTGCAGAAAGCAGCGTGACCTCCGTTAATATCCCTGCCGGGATGAACGGGAAGGTATTGACGACGCAGGTGTTTTACGGGTGTGATAAGCTGAAAACCGTTAAGATCCAGTGCGGCAGCATCGCTAATATAGGCTATTGCTGCTTTGCCGGGTGCTCCGGCCTGACGGGCTTTGATATGACGAAGGTTGCGCAGATCGAGTCCTTTGTTTTCATGGGCGCTTTTGATCCCGCTGCCGGAGCGGAGGTTAACCTTGGCAATACGAAGTTCTACAGCCAGTGCATGGAATTTGCCGGCTCCGGGATCAAGAAGGTTATTTTCGGTGAAAAGAACACGATGCTGAACTATGAGACCTTCTATGAATGCAGATCCCTGGATACGATTGTCTGGTCTCCGACCATTACCTCCATGAACTGCAGTGTCTTTGAAGGATGCTCCTCCCTCACCGACGACGTTATGGCGGATCCGAACTTCCAGGTGGAGAGCATGAATTTCCGTGACTTTGCCCGGACGGGTATTAAGGAGATCACGATCCCGGATTCACTGGAATATATCAGCAGCGGCATTTTTGCCGATTGTCCGAATCTGACCACGGTAAACTGGAAAAACACTCAGCTGATGGGCAGCGTACAGCTTTTCGAGATTGTTAACACCGCCAGTGCTTCGGAGAACGAGGATGCATACGGTAATAATCCGTCGGGCAGGTACGGTTACTTTACCGCTCCTTACAGTTCTTCCTCGGGCACTGATTATGACTACGAATTTAACGAGACGTACAAAACAAAGATTACCACTCTGAATATCTATACGGATATCCAGAACATGAATCCGTACTCGACCAACCGGAATCATATGTTCCACATGCTGCCGGCGCTGGAGACGATCAATTATATGTATCCGGTCGCGGCGATTCCGGAGGAAGCCTTCCAGGGCTGCCGTTCCTTAAAGACGGTCACCCTGTCGGAGCCTTCGGCGCTGCAGTCCGTCGGCCGCCGTGCCTTTGCTTCCACCGGACTGGAAGAACTGGTCATAATGAAAGGTGTGGAATACGGCAGCCATGTATTCCAGTACTGTCTGGATCTGGAAAAGGTTGTAATCGAGGACGGCGTCACGAACTTAAGCGACCTGATGTTTGAAGGCGACAAAAAACTGGAAATCATCACCACGCCGGATACGCTGAAAAAGATCAACTGGGGCGCGTTCAAGAACATCGGCTCCACCTCCATGGTCATGATCCCGGAAAGCGTTACCTCCGTTGAAGACGATGCCTTCGGCGGATCGGGGGAGATACAGATCCTGCTTCCCGGGGATCCGAAGATCGAGATCTTCCATCCCGGCAGCTCCTCCTACGGCTCGAATAATTATTCGGCGTTTATGAGTCCGGCGACGGTCTATACCGAAAACAACGGCTATTACCGGCAGTTTTCAGCTTATCCGCCCTACACCTACCGTATGCCCACGGTGAAGCCGTATCCGGAATTCATTGCCTATCAGAACGCTCCGGAAACCGTGGAGGAAGGACAGGACATCAACTTCACCTTCCTGAAGGTGATGAGGAACAACAACACCGTACTGAAAGAGGGAGAGGACTATACCCTTTCCTATGATATGAGCGGCAAGAAGGCCGGGGATATCGTCCATGTGGACGTAAACCTGACCGATGAAGATATCCAGCTTCTGACGTACGACATGGTCTCGGCAACCAACTTCTCCACAACGGAGAGCGGCAAGCTGTACCGGTTTACCGATCAGGATGCCGGATTTGACGTCCGGGTCGTCGGAAAAGCCCTGAAGATCGAGTCGCTGGACAGCCTGGAGGCGCTGGAAGTAACCGAAGAGACCAGCACCCTTATTGGTACCGGTAAACTGACCCGCGGCCTGGCCGATAACGGTATGGAAGCCCTTCTGGTCATGGCCGGCAGCGCCATGACGGAAGCCGACGTGGAAGAAGACGGCAGCTTCTCCTTCGCGCTGGAAGGCGCGGTCACCGGCGCGAACCTGGTGCTTCAGGTCCGCGAGAAATCCGTACCGCAGGATCCGGAGCAGAAATCCTTCAAGGCAGCCCCCATGATCAGCCGCGGCGCATCCTTCGCCGGTGAGGTCAAGGACGAGCTGGCGGTTCCCTTCGTTGAGATGAAGGCGGTGAAGAAGTGGATCGATCTGACGGAGAACGACCACGCTTCCGACGTGGTGGAGATCACTCTTTATGCCGACGGCGAAGCCACCGACCGCACGCTGGAGCTGAGCGCGGAGAACAACTGGACGGATACGTTCTATGAGCTTCCGCTGTTTACGGAGTGGAACCGGGATGAGGATCCCCAGAAGACCGATATCGAATACACGGCGAAAGAAACCGCTGTGAACGGATATCAGGTCGATGAATCCACGGAAGATGATAAGGATTCCCGTTTCGACTACGGCGTGATCGAAGAGCTGGAAAAGGACAGCTTTAAAAACCGGATTATTGTTCTGTCCGAGCAGGACAGCATGGTCCTGGCACTGACGGGCGACGGAGAGGGCGTGGAAGTCGTCACGCTGGATCCGACGGATGACAACCAGCTGTGGTCGACGGATGATTCCGGCAAACTGATGCTTGCCGGCGTGAAGAGCGGAAAAGTCGTAAAGACAGAAGTGGAAGGCGTCCTGCTGAAGGCAAAGAACGGCCGTTATCTCGGACTGAACGAAGACGGTCCGGTCCTGATGCCCGAAACGGTTTCCGTAACCATCGGGGAAGCACCGGTGGAAGTTCCGATTGAGGATTTCTTAAACGGAACGATCTTTGACAAATACAATTACCCGGACGGCGACTGGGATGAAGTCTTCGGGGTGCTGAATACCTTTGCGCTTTATGTAAAATCCCCGCTCAGCGGTGAATACATCCTGCGTACCGCTGACGGAATCGGCCTGAATTATGAAAACGGAGACCTGACGGTCGAAGATGATCTGGGCAAATACGATGCCGGTGAAATCGATCCGGCCGACAGCTTCAATGATAAGCTGATCGTACTGGATCCGGCCACCGATACGGTGCTTTCCTATGATCCGCATACCCAGACCAATCTGATGCGGCAGAACGGGCCGTTTACCCTGTATGGAGAGCCGGTTCAGCCTGAAAAGAAGGATCTGGACAGCGAGCTTCAGTACTGGTCCGCGGATGACAGCCAGAAGGTTATTTTCTACGACCCGAGAAATCAGTTCCTGGAATCTCCGGGAGCGCCGGTACGCAGCAGCGACGGAGGATATCTGGTCTACAGCGAAAACACCCATTCCTTTGCGGTTTTGCCGGAGAAGGTGGACTGGGTTTACTATAACACGCAGGACAGCACTTACGGATATGAGAAGGTCAATACGGAAGAACTGCTGAACGCTTATACCTTCCTGCAGAAGAGAGGGTCTCTTCCGGGCGCTTATGGCCCGACGGTTGCCAAATCGTATCCGGCCCCGCAAATGATCGGCATTGACTTTGTTGTTTACGCAAAGTCCAACTATTCCGACAATTATATCCTGCGTACCGCTGCCGGAAAAGCGGGCATGATGTGGAATGCCAGAGCCGGACTTATCGGATCGGCAGGATCGCGCTTAAGCAGCACGCTGTACTCTTTCTCGAATATCTCCAATATCCGCATTCATGATGTGGATCAGGAATTCCTGTATGAAAAGGTCAGCGACCTTGCGATTCACGGTGTCGGAGACGGCCTGTTCTATACGGTTACCAATACGGAGCTGCCGTCCATTGAAGTGACGAAGACGCTGAAAAACAGTGAAACCGGGGAAGAGTATACGGTTGAGGAGGAGCCCTTCTGGCTTGCCCTGTTCACCGACGAGGCGAAGACCGAACTGGCCTATGGCCCGAAAGAGCTTGTGATTGAAAACGCCAGCTCCGGAACGATCACCTTCGATATGGTGGAGCCGAATAAGACCTACTATCTCGGCGAAACTGACCGCAGAGGAAATCTGCTGGAGGAAGGCCTGCTGTCCGACGATCTGGTATTCCATCCGAGCTATGACGGAACGACTTCCGTGGAAGTGGGCAAGGACAATCCGCTGGGCAAGCTTTCCATTACCAACCTGATTGACCCGCCGCATCCGGATGAGCCCGGTTCCATCACCGTGACGAAGAAGCTCGTTAAGG
>CADBNG010000133.1 GCA_902795985.1 uncultured Lachnospiraceae bacterium | reverse complement strand
TCCGTTGAGTTTACACTGGACGGCAAAGTCTGCCGGATCGGCGGGATTGCCAAGGGAAGCGGCATGATTCATCCCGACATGGCTACCATGCTTGTTTTCATCACTTCCGACGTATCCATTTCACCGGAAATGCTCCGTACTGCCCTGAAGGGCGACGTAGGAACCACCTTCAACATGCTCAGTGTCGACGGGGATACTTCCACGAACGATATGGTCGTGGTCCTGGCCAACGGCCTTGCCGGAAATGAAACCATCACCGCGGAAGGCGAGGCTTTCAGGATCTTCATGCAGGCGCTGAACACCGTCACCGTCTCCCTTTGCCGGCAGATCGCCGGGGACGGGGAAGGCGCGACCAAGCTGCTGGAATGCGTGGTTTCCCATGCGCCGACTCCCGAAATCGCTGCCCGGGTTGCCAAGAGCGTCATCTGCTCCAGCCTGCTTAAAGCCGCCATGTTCGGCGCGGACGCCAACTGGGGCCGTGTTCTGTGCGCCATCGGCTACAGCAAAGCCGCCGTCGACGTCAACCTGATCGACGTGGCGTTCGAAAGCGCGGGCGGCCGGGTCGACGTCTGCAAAAACGGTGCCGGCATCCCCTTCTCGGAGGAGAAGGCCAAGGAAGTCCTGCTGCAGGATGAAATCGATATCCTGGTCGACCTGAACGACGGACCGGATACCGCCACCGCCTGGGGCTGCGACCTCACTTACGATTATGTAAAGATCAACGGAGACTACCGGACCTGATCCGCCCCTCCGGATAAAGAAAGGATAAAAACCCCGATATGCACACCAAATTTTCCAATGCGGAACGGGCGGAAGTCATTGTCCAGGCCCTCCCCTATATCCGCAGCTATAACGGCAAAACAGTCGTCGTCAAATACGGCGGCAACGCCATGATCAATCCTGAGCTCAAAAAACAGGTCATGAAGGATATCGTCCTTCTGTGGCTGATCGGCGTCAAAGTGGTCCTGATCCACGGGGGCGGCCCCGAGATCAACGACCTGATGCAGCGTCTGGGCAAGAAGCCGGAATTCGTCGACGGTCTGCGCGTAACGGATCAGGAAACCGTGGATATTGTCCAGATGGTCCTGTCCGGCAAAGTCAATAAAACCCTGGTCAACCTGCTGGAAAAACAGGGAGGAAAGGCCATCGGTCTTTCCGGCGTGGACGGAAGGCTCATCGAAGCGAAAATGCGGGATGAACGTCTGGGCTACGTGGGCGACATTGAAAAGATACACATCCGTCCCGTAACGGATCTTCTGGAAAAGGGCTATATCCCCGTAATCTCCTCTGTCGGATGTGACCGTAAAGGCAACATCTACAACATCAACGGAGATACCGCTGCCGCAATGATTGCCGGTACGCTGAACGCGGAACGCCTGATCCTGATGACGGACACGGCCGGCGTTCTCCGGGACAAGGACGATCCCGACAGCGTCATCGCCGAAATCGATCTGGACAACGCGGAGCATCTTTCGGATGACGGAATCATCTCCGGCGGCATGATCCCCAAGGTGGACTGCTGTATACGGGCTCTTAAAATGGGGGTAAAGAACGTCGTCATCATGGACGGTACCCGTCCCCATTCCGTGTTAATGGAGCTGCTCACCAACGAAGGTTCCGGTACGCTGATCAAGGGCGGAAAAAGCAAATAAAGGAGGACGAACCGCAATGACTCTGACGAACATCACCGCAACCGACAATCAATATGTAATGAATACCTACAAGCGGTTCCCCGTGGAGATCGTCTCCGGACAGGGTTCCCTGGTGTACGATCCCTCCGGTAAGGAATACATCGATCTGGGCAGCGGCATCGGCGTAACATCTTTCGGAGTCGCCGATGAAGCCTGGAAAAATGCCGTGATCGAACAGATCGGCAAAATCCAGCATATGTCGAACCTGTACTACACCGAGCCCTGCGCGCGTCTGGCGCAGCTGCTGTGCGAGAAAACCGGTATGTCCCGGGTCTTTTTCTCCAATTCCGGAGCGGAGTCCAATGAATGCTCCATCAAGGCGGCCCGCAAATACGCCGCGGACCACAAAGGGAGCGACTGCTATACCATCGTCACTCTGAAGAACAGCTTCCACGGCCGGACGATCACCACCCTTTCCGCCACCGGACAGGAACATTATCATGAACTGTTCCAGCCGCTGACGCCGGGCTTTGTTCACGCCGAGCCGGAGAATCTCGAAGACCTGAAACGGCTGTGCTCTGAAAATAAAGTCGCCGGCATCCTGATCGAATGCATTCAGGGCGAAGGCGGTGTTGTTCCTCTTTCCGAAGAATACGTCAGAGGCGTGGAGGCTTTTGCGAAGGAGAATGACATCCTGATGATGGTGGATGAAGTCCAGACCGGAAACGGAAGGACCGGACAGCTCTATGCTTATATGAATTACGGCATTCATCCCGATATCGTTTCCACCGCCAAAGGCCTGGCCGGCGGTCTTCCGATCGGAGCCACCCTCTTCTCGGAGAAAACGAAGGAAGCCCTGGGCTTCGGGGAACACGCTTCCACCTTCGGCGGAAATCCGGTCTCCTGCGCTGCCGCGCTTTCCATCGTAAACCGTATCGATGATAAACTGCTGGAGGAAGTCCGGGAAAAAAGCCGTTTTGTCTTTGAGTATTTCAAAGATGCCGAAGGAATCGAGGGAGTCACCGGCATGGGCCTGATGCTGGGAATCAAAACGAAAAAGCCGGCGTCGGAAGTGCTGGCCTACTGCATGGAGCACGGGGTCCTGTGCCTTACCGCAAAAGACAAGATCCGCCTGCTGCCCGCCCTGAACATTCCCATGGACGTTCTCGAAAAGGCGCTTGCAGTCATTAAGGAAGGCTGTGCCAACTGACGGGGTCGGATGTTCACGATTTGTTAACATTTTAGTAACAAGCCGCACATTTTGTCCTCACAATTCCGGCTTATTCTGTAAATGTAAAAAGACAAGTACTCTTTTTCATTTACCGATTCGTCGGTTCTCCTTCCTTTTTAAAAATCGGAACTGATGCTGTGCAGTTCCATACAGAAAAACCGCTGGAGGTTCAGCGGTTTTTTTGTTGCTGCCGGAGACTGTCCGATACGTTTCCGGCTGGCTGTTTTATTATTTGCAGAGAAGCAATACTGTTCCGTGTCTATTATTCCCCGATCCGGTCGGAAAGGCGGGCAAACTGTTCCAGGGAAAGCGCTTCACCCCGGATATTCGGATCCAGCCCTTCCTCTTCGAGAAGACTCTTTGCTTCCTCTTTTCCCAAAGGGATCTCCGCGCTGGCCGCCAGGCAGTTCACCAGCGTTTTTCTTCTCATGGAGAAGGCTGCCCGGATCACCCTGAAAAGCTGCTCTTCGCTCCGGACCGGCGTTTTTTCTTCCCGTGACGTCAGTGTTACCACACTGCTGGTCACCTCCGGCCGTGGAATGAAGCAGGACGGAGGCACATCCAGATTCTTTTGAATACTGCAGTAATACTGTACGGCCAGCGTCAGGGCTCCGTAATCCTTTCCTCCCGGAGACGCAGCCATGCGGTCCGCCACTTCCTTCTGTACCATAAAGGTCATGGAAGAAACCGGAACATGGCTTTCCAGCAGGGAAAGGATAATGGGTGTTGTAATATAATAGGGCAGATTGGAAACGACTTTGATCGGTTTTCCGCCGTTTTTTTCTTCCGCAATGGCGGCAATATCCGTCTTCAGAATATCCTGAAACAGAACCGTCACATTATCGCACCCTACAAGGGTATCCGCCAGTACCGGCTGAAGGGATGTATCGATCTCAACGGCGATCACTTCCCTGGCGGCGAAAGCAAGATATTGAGTTAATGTCCCGATCCCGGGTCCGATTTCCAGCACCAGATCCTCTTTGGTGATGCCCGCGGCCGCAGCAATCTGCTCCAGTGCATTTCCGTCAATCAGGAAATTCTGGCCGTACTTTTTCTTGATCCGGATATTATGTTTTTTCAGGATCCCCAGGGTCGCCGGGGCGGTGCCCAGCCATGGTCTGACCTGCATATCTGTCCTTTCTGTTTCCTGCCGGGAACGATTCTTCCGGTCCCGGAGTTCTTCCATTGAAAAAGGCCTCATTCTTTTGGAAAGGATCAGGCCTTTGCTTTTGTCAGTTCAGTTGTTCCACCTGCTCCAGCCAGATCCGCGCGCTGGCATCGCTGGGCATCCGCAGATCTCCTCTGGGAGAAAGACCCACCGTTCCGACCTTCGGCCCGTCCGCAAGACAGGAGCGCTTGAACTGCTGGGTGAAAAATCTCCGATAGAAGTTTTTCAGCCACTTCCGGATCGTTTCCTGATCATACTTTCCGGCAAACGTTTTCTGCGCGATGCGGTCGATCTTGGCAGGTTCAAATCCCGCACGGAGCATATAGTACAGGAAGAAGTCGTGCAGTTCGTAGGGGCCGACCAGATCTTCCGTTTTCTGGGCGATTTTGCCGTCCTGCGGCGGCAGCAGTTCCGGACTGACCGGGGTATCCAGAATATCATACAGACGCTCTGCCAGGGCTTCATCCCCGCAGGTGTCCGCATAATAACGGACCACATGACGGATCAGGGTCTTCGGGACGCCTGCGTTGACGCCGTACATGGACATATGATCCCCGTTATAGGTGGCCCATCCGAGGGCCAGTTCCGAAAGGTCGCCGGTTCCCACCACCAGGCCGTTGATGTCATTGGCCAGATCCATCAGGACCTGGGTCCGTTCCCGGGCCTGGCTGTTTTCATACGTCACGTTCTTCTGCTCCGGATCATGACCGATATCCCTGAAATGAAGGGTCACCGATTCTTTGATATCCACCTCTTTTAATACCGCCCCCAGCCTCAGGGAAAGCTCACAGGCATTCCGGTACGTACGGTCCGTCGTACCGAAGCAGGGCATGGTCACGGCATAAATGGAACTGCGGTCCATTCCCAGCATGTCGAAAGCCCTTGCGGTAACCAGCAGGGCCAGCGTGGAATCCAGTCCGCCGGAAATACCGATGACGGCAGTGCTGCAATGGGCATGGGCAAGTCTTTTTTTCAGGCCGAGAGCCTGGATGTTCAGGATTTCTTCGCACCGGTTCCGGCGTTCTTCTTCGTCTGCCGGAACAAAAGGCATCGGATTATACGTCCGGGTCAGGACCGTTTCCTGCGGTTCCAGATGGAAGGGCACCACCGTATAATCCTCCCGGCTTTCCACCGGGATCATGGAGGATACTCTTCGTTCCGTTACCAGTCTTTTTACATCCAGTTCGGTCAGGATGGTCTGGTTCCGGAACCGGGGCGCTTCCGCGAGGATCCGTCCTCTCTCGCAGATCAGGTTATGTCCGGCAAAGACCAGGTCCGTCGTAGACTCTCCCTCTCCGGCGGAGGCATAAACGTATCCGCAGATCAGGCGGGCCGACTGGCCCTGAACAAGAGCCCGGCGGTACGTGTCTTTCCCGGTATATTCACCGCCGGCCGAAGGATTGACAATCACCGTTGCTCCGGCCAGCGCATGGAGAATTCCAGGAGGATCCGGCGCCCAGAGATCCTCGCAGATCTCACAGGCAAGGACCAGCTCCTTCATTTCTTCACACACGAATAAAAGACGGGTTCCAAAGGGCACTTCTTCCCCGCCCAGGAGGACCGTTCCGGTTTCTTCCGGCGCCGGGGCAAAATACCTGGAATCGCAGGATCCGCCGTGATCGGCCAGCCAGGTTTTCGGTACAACGCCAAGGATCTGCCCCCGGTTCAGAAAGGCGGCAGCATTATAAAGCCGTCCCGATACCTCCAGGGGAAGACCTGCGACGATCAGCGCATCCACTGCTTCCGTTTCCTGCGCAAGCCAGAGCAGGCGCTCTTTCGCGCATTCCAGCAGGGTGCTCTGATGGAAAAGATCTCCGCAGGTACTGCCGGTTACGGACAGCTCCGGAAAGACCATGATCCCGGCGTTTTCGGATTCCATCTCCTTTACAAGCCTCAAAATTTCCTCAGAATTAGTTATGCAGTCCGCCACCACGATGGTCGGGGTCGCCGCGGCTGCCTTGATGAAACCGTCACGCATTTTTCATTTCCGTCCTTTGTTACTTTTCGATTGTTTCGGAGATCAAAGATCTGACCTCACCAACCTGAATGCCGAGTGAAACTGCCAGCTCGGAGTAAAGAATGTTCTCAGCCTGCTGGAAATACTTGTCGTCCGTGGCTGTGATTTTTTTACCCGCGGCAAGCCGTTCCTGTTTGCGAAGATACATGTTTTTGATGATCGATACAAGGTCTTCCGCCTCATTGGTGCGGAAGGCGTCTTTATAGGTCTGCTCTCGAAGTTTTTCATTAGCGACCCAGGCCACTGCCATGTCCGGGATCCTGCGGATGAAATCCATGGCCTCTTCTTTGTTCATGGCGGCACGCAGCCTCTTCCGGTCTGCGTCTACCGTAACATAGAGGGTCGAACGGGTATCACTGACGGGATGAAGCTGATAGTAAGCCTTTTCGCCATCGCCGAGCAGATCCATCTGTACGATCTCTGTGATCCTGCAAATGCCGGTATTCGGTTTAATTACATAATCTCCGGCTTGAAACATTTGCTTTTCCTCACTTTTTATATCTTGGTAAATTATAGCATCTTTCCGGTCGGAAAATAAGGGGGAAATTATGAAAAAACCGTGATTTTACGGCGTTTTTGACAAAAAAAATTCGCATTTTCGTGTAGGAAAACAAAAGAAATCCCGGATAAAAAAGGAATGCCTCACCATATGAAATCCGCAGCAGCGAAAAAGGCTGCCGCAGCAGCGACAGCCTGATAAAGACACGGTTTTCTGTTTTTACGTATTACATACGGACAGCCCGGGTTAATAACGGACGAAGATCATATCCGGGCGGACGTCACTGACAATGACGCCGACACCGTAATCGGAAGCATGCACCATCTGGCCGCCGCCGATATAGATACCGCAGTGTGTCGCGCTTGTGCAGATATCACCGGGCTGCGGATCGGAAACCTGCGTGTAACCCATGAACGTGTAGGTTGTACCGAGACGGGCATAGGCGCCGGTTATACAATAGGATACGAAACCGGAACAGTCGAAGGCTCCCGGGCTGCAGCCTCCCCAGACGTATTCCGCGCGTCCTACCCAGGATAATCCGCGGTCAACGACCGCGTTGCCGGTCTCGGAATAATATTCCGGTTCGTCCGGGATTTCCGGTTCGTCCGGGATTTCCGGCTCGCCGGGGTCTTCCTGCTGCTCTTCTTCCGCCTGGCGCTGGGCTTCTTCTTCGGCAGCGCGCTGGGCTTCTTCTTCGGCCTGGCGCTGGGCTTCCTCCGCCTGACGCTGGGCTTCTTC
>CADBNG010000132.1 GCA_902795985.1 uncultured Lachnospiraceae bacterium | reverse complement strand
GGCGCACATCGACAGCCACATCAGGGACTGCGAGAACGCCCTCGACGACGATGCCGAGAGCATCATCACCAACCAGCGTTACGCAGCAATCGCCAAGCTGATGGAACGCTGCGTCGTCAAGGCCGACAGGAGCGGCGGCACCACGTCGGACAAGATCGACCGCGTCGTCACCAACCGTTGGTTGGGCCTGCCGATCTTCGCGGTCGTGATGTTCCTCATCTACTACATCGCCATGGTCACCGTCGGCGCGAACGCTACGGACTGGGCGAACGACGGGCTGTTCGGTGACGGCTGGCATCTGTTCGGAAACGGCAGCAAGGCATATGAAGCGGATGCGGAAGAGTACGGAGACGCTTTCAACGTCTTAGACGCGTTTGTCGGCGTGGGGGACTTCATGAATGAGGACGGGGAAGTCGATATGGATGCCGTAAAGGCAGCCGTCGCAGCGGTTCCGGCCGGTTCTGCCGCGGACTATCTTCTGGAAGATGAAGAGACTCTGGAAACAGAAGAAGTCACTTACAGCTATGATGAACTGCAGGAAGCCCTGCCTGTTTTCGAAAAGTATGAAGGCGCGGAGCCCGATCCGGCCGATTACGGTATCTGGGTCCCGGGCGTTCCGGCCCTGGTGGAAAGAGGCCTGGACAAAGTCGGCGCTGCGGAATGGGTCAAAGGACTGATCCTGGACGGTATCATCGCCGGTGTCGGAGCGGTCCTCGGATTCGTACCGCAGATGCTGGTCCTCTTCCTGATGCTGGCCTTCCTTGAGGCCTGCGGATATATGGCGCGTATCGCGTTTGTACTGGACCGGATCTTCCGGAAGTTCGGTCTTTCCGGAAAGTCCTTCATCCCGATGCTGGTCGGTACCGGCTGCGGCATCCCCGGCGTTATGGCTTCCCGTACGATCGAGAATGAGCGCGACCGCCGCATGACGATCATGACCACGACTTTCATACCGTGCGGCGCGACGCTTCCGTTCATCGCCATGCTCGCCGGCGCGATCTTCAGCGGGTCTGCATGGGTTGCGACCTCGGCGTACTTTATCGGTATTGCGGCGATTGTCATTTCCGGCATCATGCTGAAGAAGACCAGGATGTTTGCCGGAGACCCCGCTCCGTTCGTTATGGAACTGCCGGCTTACCACCTTCCGACGATCGGAAATGTGCTCCGGTCCATGTGGGAGCGCGGCTGGTCCTTCATCAAGAAGGCCGGAACGATCATCCTGCTTTCCACGATTGTGATCTGGTTCCTGAGCTATTTCGGAACGGTAGACGGAGCGTTTCAGATGCTGGAAGAGGATCAGCTGGATCATTCGATCCTGGCGGCGATCGGAAATGCCATCGCGTGGATTTTCACTCCGCTGGGATGGGGCAACTGGCAGGCAGCGGTCGCCTCGGTCACCGGTCTGGTGGCAAAGGAAAACATCGTCGGAACCATGGGTATCCTGTACCGCACAGAGGGAGCGACTGTCTGGCAGAACCTGGCAATGGCATTTACCGGAATTACCGGCTTTTCCTTCCTGGTGTTCAACCTGCTGTGTGCGCCGTGTTTCGCTGCAATCGGCGCGATTAAACGGGAGATGAACAATACGAAATGGACCTGGTTCGCGATCGGTTATCAGTGCGGATTTGCCTACGTGATCGCGCTGATCATCAACCAGATCGGCGGAATGATCACCGGCAGGGGAAATGTCATCGGATTCATAGTCGCGCTGATCTTCATCGTGCTGATCATTTATCAGCTGTGCTTTAAGAAATACAGTGAAGCGAAGAGCTTTACCAAAGCGGTCAAGGTCCGGTAAACAGCACTAAGGGACGTCCGCCTGAAACGGAAGTGAAACATTGCGCGGAAAAGGAAAGCAGTCCGCGCCGGAAAAGGAGTTGACGGATATGATGGAATGGCTGAGTTCGAACTGGGGTACGATCCTTGTGGTACTGATCCTTGCGGTCGTCGTTGCTCTGATCGTCCGGGTAATCGCCCGGGATAAGAAGGCAGGCCGTTCCAGCTGCGGGGCAGGCTGTTCGGGCTGCGCAATGAAGGGTTCCTGCCATAAACGGTGAGCGGGAAGATTGATTGGAAAAAAGTTAACATAATGTGAAAAGCAGGGACAGCTCTGTGCGGTGGTTGACATAAAGCCATGTATGGGGCTGTCTCTTTGACATACTTTTTTCTTGAAAACCTTTCGATGTATGGGTAATATAGATAGAAATTGAAAAAACAGTGGAGGTCTGTTGTGAACAAATACAGGGATTTTGACAATTATCTGAAGGAATACCCCACCGACGACGGTTATTTCGGAAAATACGGCGGCAATTATCTGGACGATCCGGAGCTGATCAAAGCATTTAACGAGTATGCGGAAGCGTACAATACCATCGCGCAGTCCGCGCAGTTCATTGCGGAGCTCCGCCGCATCCGCCGGGATTTCCAGGGAAGGCCGACACCGGTTTATCACTGTATGAATCTTTCCAATTATCTTGGAAGAACACAGATTTATTTGAAGAGAGAAGATCTGAACCATACCGGCGCGCATAAGCTCAACCACTGCATGGGCGAAGGCCTCCTGGCGAAATATATGGGCAAGAAAAAGCTCATTGCGGAGACGGGAGCCGGCCAGCACGGCGTTGCGCTTGCGACGGCGGCTGCCTATTTCGGTATGGAATGCGATATTTATATGGGCGAGGTTGATATCGCCAAGCAGGCGCCGAACGTAACCCGCATGAAGATGCTGGGCGCGAATGTGGTGCCGGTCAGCTTCGGGCTGAAGACGCTGAAAGAAGCGGTGGACGCTGCGTTTGAGGCATATTCAAGGGAGTATAAGGACGCCATCTACTGCATCGGCACGGCGGCCGGTCCGCATCCGTTCCCGCTGATGGTACGGGACTTCCAGTACTGCATCGGGGAAGAAGCAAGAGAGCAGTTCGTTTCCATGACCGGACATCTTCCGGACCGGGTCGCGGCCTGCGTGGGCGGCGGATCGAACTCCATCGGGATGTTCACCCCGTTCCTGGCGGATCCGGTGGAACTGGTGGGTGTGGAGCCTCTGGGCAGAGGTCCGGCGCTGGGCGACCACGCAGCTTCCATCACCTATGGCAAAGAAGGAGTCATGCACGGCTTCAACAGCATCATGCTGGCGGATGAGAACGGCGACCCCGCTCCGGTTTATTCCAATGCCAGCGGCCTGGATTACCCCGCCGCCGGCCCGGAGCATGCCCTGCTTCATGATATGGACCGCGTCACCTACACCACCATCGACGACGAAGAGGCGATCGAAGCGCTGTTCCTGCTTTCACGTCACGAGGGCATCATCCCCGCCATCGAAAGCTCCCATGCGCTGGCCTATGCCATCAAGATCGCCCGTACCGGCATGACCGGCTCCATCCTCGTGAACCTTTCCGGCCGCGGCGACAAAGACCTGGATTACGTCGTCGAACACTATGGCTACGGCCCGGAGTTCCTCGAAAAAATGGCAAAAAAACGCGCCGGATCGATGGACTGAAAAACAGCACAAAAGGGACAGAGCTGGGAGCGAAGGGGACTGTCCCCTTCGCTCCCAGCTCCTGGAGGCAAAGGGGACAGTCCCCTTCGCCCCCAGGTCCGTCCCTTTCGTCCCATTTTCATCTCGGGAGGCTTTTATGGAAACATTCATTTCCGATAAAATCGGAAGAACAATGGTTTTAAAGCTGGTACAGGGAGAAGACCTTCTGGAAAGCATTGAACGGCTGATCGAAGAAGAGAAGATCGAAAACGCGGTTGTTCTCAGCGGGATCGCCACGTTCGACCGCTGCCGGCTGCATATGATCAGCGGGACCGGTTATCCGATCGAAGTCCATATCGACGAGAAGACGGACGTACCGCTGGAAGTCGTTAGCGTGGACGGTTTTATCTGCGACGGCGAGCCCCATATCCACTGTACGGTTTCCGATAAGAACCAGGCCTATGCCGGCCATGTCTTAAAGGGCTGCCGGATCCTGTATCTCGGGGAGATTGTGATCCAGGAGCTTCTCGGAATGAGCATTCACCGTCATCTGAACGAAAAAGGCGCGAATCATATCTACCCGAAGGGTGAGTGACGGCTGTTTTATCTGTCAGCCCCTGACGGAACTGCCCTGTTCCTCGTGTCCGCAGAATCAAACAAAGAGACTGCCCTTTGGCAGTCTCTTTTTGCGTGGTCTGTGGGGGACTCGAACCCTCGACAACCTGGTTGTGACCCAGGTGCTCTCCCAGCTGAGCTAACAGACCGGATCAATCGCAAGAAGTATCATACCACATAATTTCCAAGGATTCAAACATTCCTCAAAATTCGGACACTTTTTTTTCAAAAAATTCCCTTAAGGTAGCAGAAGGTTATGCAAAAGACCCGGCAGGAGCCAGATAATAACAGGAGGAATCAATTCATGAAGAAGCATTTACGCGGAATTACAGCTCTGGCAGCAGCGGCGCTGCTTGCGGTCTCTGTCACCGGATGCGGGTCCGGAAGCACTGCGGCAGCGGACGGTTCTGCCATTGAAGCGGGATCG
>CADBNG010000131.1 GCA_902795985.1 uncultured Lachnospiraceae bacterium | reverse complement strand
TTCTGCTCTGCTTTGTATTACAATCCGAGATAAGCTCTCTTTACATAGTCATTATCGATCAATTCCGAACATTTTCCTTCCAGAGAGATCCGGCCGTTTTCCAGGACATAAGCCCGGTCGGCGATCTCCATGGATTGTTTGACGTTCTGCTCGACAAGAAGAACGGTGATGCCGCTGTCGCGGAGCATCTGAACGATTCGGAATACTTCTTTGACCATGATGGGCGCCAGTCCGTAAGAAAGCTCATCAAACAGACACAGCTTTGGTCCGGACATCAGTCCCCGGGCCATCGCAAGCATCTGTTTTTCTCCTCCGGATAATGTGGAAGCCGTCTGTTTCTGTCTCTCTTTTAATTTTGGAAAGAGCTCGAACATTTTTTCGATCTGTTCTTTCCGGCCTCCCCACATGCTTTTCGGATAAGCTCCCATCTCCAGATTCTCACGGATCGACATCTCCGGAAACATTCTTCCGCCCTCCGGAAGGTACGAGATGCCTTTTTCCAGGATCGCGTTTGACGGGCAGCCGATCAGCGAATCACCCAGAAAAGTGATCGACCCGGAAGACGGTCTGACAAGTCCGGTGATGCAGTTTAAAAGCGTCGTCTTACCGGCGCCGTTTGCTCCGAGAAGAGCTACGATCTCCGCTTCCTCAACTTTTAAGGAAACATCCCAGAGCACCTGTACATTGCCGTAAAAGCAGTTCAGATTATTCACTTCGATCATCGACATAGTCAGTTCTCTCCTAAATAGATCTCGATTACCGTTTTACTTGTGGATATTTCATCCGGCGTTCCTTCAGCGATCTTTGCTCCATGGTGAAGTACGATGATTCGGTCGCAGATCGTCATGATCGCACGCATAACATGCTCGATCATGATCACGGTGATCCCGCTGTCCCGGATCCGTGTGATCAGCTTCATGGCGTCTTCTACCTCTGTCGGGTTCAAACCAGCCATGACCTCGTCCAGCAGGAGCAGTTTTGGTCTCGTCGCAAGTGCGCGGGCGACTTCCAGCTGCTTCTGTGCAGATAAAGGAATATCCGATACATTTTTATTTTTAAGATCACTTAATCCTACAAATTCAAGCACTTCATCCGTGATCTTTGCTGCCTCCGCCGCGCTTCTGCCCTTCTTTCCGAACAGTGCGCCCATCATCACATTCTGATAAACAACCATTCCGGGAAAGTTTTTTGCTGCCTGAAAGGTCCGTCCCAGTCCGAGACGGCAGATCTGATTCGGTTTCAACCCGCTGATCTTCTTTCCCTCAAAAGAAACGGTCCCCTGATCCATTGAAAGCGCTCCGGATAAAAGGTTGAAAAAGGTGGTCTTTCCGGCACCGTTTGGTCCGATCAGGCCCAGGATCTCTCCTTCTTCTACATGGAAATCCACATTTGAGACGGCTTTCAGCCCGCCAAAAGACTTACTGACGCCGCTGCCTTCCATAATTATCATATTATGCCGCCTCCTTTCCGCTTTTCTTTTTCAACAGATTTGCAAAGATCACAAAGCCTGCGATTCCGAAAAGAAGCGGGAAAACAAGTCCGCCGATCGTTGTTCCGGCAGCTGCCAGGATCTGCGTAAAGCCCCATCCGATCAGCATAAAGCCGGCTGTGATACCCAGAAGACACACTTTCTTTTTAGCACTGTCCATTTCTCCGATCGTTCCAACAAGTCCCTTTGGAAGGAAGACGATGGATATGATCATAACTGTACCAAAGATGATCATGTACCATTTCGGCCATTTCGTCGTCAGCTGCTCCTGAAGGATCGTAAACGCGATCGCACCGATGATCGGGCCTAAAAAGCTGCCTGCTCCGCCAAAGATAACCATCAGTACAGGCATGAAGGACATCATAACGTTAAACGCGATGGGCGGATCAATATAGATCATGGTGGTGGCTTTCGCCGCGCCGGCTGCGCCGATCGCGAATGCTGTTGCCGCGAATGCGACTACTTTAACAACTGTCGTATTCACACCGATATGCACCGCTGCGTCTTCGCACTCACCGATACCGCCAAGCGCCATGCCAAAGCGTGAACGTTTGACAAAAAAGGCTGCAAGAAGAACGATCCCGGCCAGAACCAGAAGACTGATGAATACGGTATTATACGAGACTGCGGTAACAGTTCTTCCTCTTAAATTATTGAATTTCACTTCGTACCAGAGAATGAAATACTGAAGAAGCAGGACCAGACCAAATGTAAAGATCGTGAAATAAACGCCTCTTAAACGAAGTGTGATCACACCGATGACCGCAGCGATGGCAAAACTTATTAATCCGGCGATGATCATCAGCACCGGAAGCGGAAACTTTTCACCAAACAGTGCGGAAACATAAATACCAAGGCCAAAGAATGCTGCCGTGGCAAGAGAAATATAACCGCTCGGCCCGGAAAAAACATTCCAGCTGACAGCGAGTACGATGTAATTCAGAATCGAAACAAACAATACAACGATATAACTGGGACGCATACCCGATCCGGTCCGGGTAAGGAAGGATAATCCGAACAGGATCACGACGATAATGATCGGCACGATAAATTGTCTGACACCGGATCCGCCCCGTGCATTTGTTTTATTCATCCGGCTCACCTCCCCATCAGTCCTTTAGGCTTCACAAGGAGCAGGACCAGAATGATCAGATAATAGGCCACCATGGAAAGGCT
>CADBNG010000130.1 GCA_902795985.1 uncultured Lachnospiraceae bacterium | reverse complement strand
TCCACATAATCCATGACTTTCAGAAACAGCTGCGGATCTTTCCTCATGGCACGATAGCCGGAATTCTCCCCCATCAGCTTCATCGCCGTCTGTGCCGGATTGTTAAAAATAACGTAAATCGGTTCGTCCGGCTCCCGTTCCCGAAGCAGCCGGACGGTTTCCGCAATATTGGGAAGAACCGTATCCTTCGACAGATCATAGGGTTTCAGCCTGTCCAGATCCTCCGCGGAATGAACGGTTTCCGCGCCGCTTCCGCTGATCGTGCCGTCGCTGCCCGGAAGATGCCCGGCGATCTGGCTCATATAGCCCTCCATTGCAAGCCCGGCGCAATAGCCGTCATAGCCGATTTTCTCCCGGTATCCGCCCACGCACTCGGCCATTTTAACCGGGTCGGAAATAATCTCCGGTATGCTGTAGCCGTATTTGGCCGCTGATATGGTTAGCGCATTGGGGATATACAGCAGTCGTTCCACGCGCTTTCCTTCCAGCAGATCCTTCACGACCTGTCTTTTGCTTTCTGTGTTTTTCTGATTCATAGTTTCTCCTTTTCACATTCTTCGATGTGATATGCGGTAACCGTTTCTGTCCGAACGCTCCGGTTCCGCAGGCATCCGTTTCCCAAAAGCTTTACGCCCGTTTTCGCCGCCAGCCAGATACATTCCTCATAGGTGCCGGAACATGCAATCTGTTCGCGGCGGATCAGCCCTTTGTTTTCCAGATCGCGGGAAGTGCGTCCGCACAGATGAATCGCCTGCCCGTCCAGAAAGGGAAGTATCTCCCTGATCATGCGCAGCAGGGCATCGGCTGCAGCCGGATAGTTTCGCGGGCCAAGGATATCCGCTCCCGCAATCGGATCCGCCACAGACAGAATCCGTGCGCCCGCAGAAAGGAGTCGCTTTGCGTGTGCCGTCTGTATTCCGCATACCGCATCCAGCACCTGTCGGATGGTATCCGGCTGCTTTCGCATGGCACGGAAAACATCTTCCGGACGAACCACCATGCACAGCACGGAAAACGGTCCTTCCAGACAGACAGCAGCGCTTCCGTTCTGGAGGGCTTTGAGCTGCCCATACAGCTTGTGAAAAGCATCGGATTCCCGCACAGAAACCTCATTGCAAAGCAGCCTCTCAAGCAATTCAGCCGGACTCGCAAACGGATATCCGCCTGGCTTCGTTCTTTCCGCTTCCCCTTCAGGGACGCCCCCGAATGCTTCATATTCCACATACCCACTCTTCGGAAGAAGCCGGTAAGAATGCGTCCAATCATCCTCGCTCTCTTCCAGCCCCGGGCACAGAAAATTATTCATGTATATTTCTCTCGTCTCCATATTGGAAAGCAGCTTTTAAAACTGCAGACTCTTTACAAATAAATCATTGAAGCCCGGCTGATCTGCCAGCTCAACACTGCGGACGGAAGAAGCAACACGCTCCATGTAGGTACGCGTCCCTTGATTCAAAAGGAAGGCCTCAGCACCTGTTCTGGAAGTATTTCCGACGAAACGGATTTTTCCACGAAATCCCTCCGGAAAAATCGCAACATTCATCAGGCTTTCCTCCCGCAGGTGATAGCCGAAGGAACCCGCCACAAGCACGTCCTCCACCTCATCCTCAGACACATGAAGCGACTGCATCAGGGCTATCACGCCGGAAAGAACTGCGCCTTTTGCCAGCTGGATCTGGCGGATGTCGCTGATCGTGAGGTAGACCTCCTCCGCGATCAAAAAGGCTGGCTTGCCGTTGTATGTCGACAGCCGGTCGGCAAGCGGATGGTCTTCCGGCAGTTTTTCTTTTTTCACAAACCGCCCGTTTTTCGTGATAATGCCCCACCGGATCAGTTCGCCGGTCACATCGAAAAGACCGCTTCCGCAAATACCCTCCGGTTTTGTCCCTCCGATAACAGAAATGCGGATCTGCCCGTCTTCTTCAATCGAAAAGGACTCGATGGCGCCGTCCCCGGCTCGCATCCCGAAGGTAATATTCATTCCTTCAAAAGCGGGACCAGCGGCGGCAGATGTCGCGGAAAGCACACCGTCCTTTGCGATCACCATTTCCCCATTGGTTCCGATATCAATAAACAGCGTTGTTTTTTTTGCTTTTTCAAGCTGTGTCGCCAGTACACCGGAGGTAATATCCGGTCCGACAAAAGAAGAAATGATCGGAGGATAGTAGATTCTGCCAAACGGCGAAATATTCAGCTTACCTTCTGCCGCAGGCACGCAATGTGCTCCGCGGGTGACCGGAGTATACGGGTATTTTCCCAGGGATTTCGGATCATAGCCGCCCGCCAGATGGATCATCGTCGTATTGCCGCTGTATACCACTTCATAAATATTTTCCCGTGCAATTCCCGCTTTGCTGCACAGACTTCCAATCATACGGTTGAATTCCGCTGTAATGCAGTCATACATCTCCTGAAGCCCTTCCGGCGTGGACGCAAACTTGATCCGGGTGAGCACATCCTGTGCCTGCAGGCTTTGCGGATTCAATGCGGACACAGAGCCAAGCTCCTGTCCGGTATTCAGATCGATCAGGGAGGAAACCACCGTCGTCGTACCAATGTCAATCGATACTCCATAAAGTGCCTGAACGGTATCGCCCTTCTCCTCTCCTGCCGGCTTTCCGTCCGCTAAGACGCATGTGGAAACTTCCTGGGCGGTCCGAACCTCTTTTCGGATCGCCGGATCGATCTCAACCTGAAACCGGGTGCCTTCCTGCAGAATTTTCAAAGATTCGTTCTGTTTCTCGGTCGACTCATAATAAACGGTTGCATCGCCCCGGATCACACTCTGGCAGGCAAGAACATATCCCTGCTGTCTTTCCTCTGCCGTAATCCGCCCCTTCGGATCCCGGAATTCCACCGCTCCCAGATCTTCTTTCGCAATCCTCACCTTGCATTTCCCGCACGTCCCTTCGCCGTTGCACGGTGCCTCAATTGTAATCCCCAGAAGCTTTGCGGCCCGGATGATCGTTGTTCCTTCTTCTACCTGAACCTGCAATCCCTGATTTGCAAATGTAACTCGTGCCATATCTTTTTCCTTTTTCGTTTATGATTCTCTCACTGCGTCCGTAAACGCCCGGATATTTCCAAGGGGCGTTGTCGTTGACAGTCCGCAGGCTGGCGCTAAAATGTTGATCCCCTGGCGAATCAGCTGATCCGTTCTTCGACCAATCGCATCCGGATCCTGATTCTGCAGCATGATCGTGCTCATATTGCCCATTGTAGTTATGCCTGGATACTGCTCTTTGATCTTCGGAAGACTGACAAACGCGTCTGTACTCAGCGCGTCACTGTGAAGCTGTGCACAATCGTCCTCTACTGCCTGCAGCTTACCGCAAATATGGGTAATGACGGGCACTCCCAGCGCATGCACTTCATCCGTCAGCCGGTTGATATAAGACAGTGCATATTCCCGGAACATTTTCGGTCCCAGAATTTCACCGGTCGCAGTAGGATCTGCAATGGAGATCACGGCGGCGCCGTTTTCCACCAGCAGCGAGGCATATTCGATCAACTGATTCGTCACGTAATCCATGACCCGGTGTGCATCTTCCGGTTTTTTCCTGAGTTCCCGCAAAAACTGCATTGGATCTACCAGCGAGGCCGCTGTACTGACCGGTCCGGTAACGCTGCCGATGACCGGAACATCCGGATGCTTCCGGCTGATTGCGTATACCGACTGAACAACCGCTCCGACCCGTTCACTCTTTTCCATGCTCCCGGCCGGAAGGAAGTTTACATCCGCATTGGACGCATACCGTTCCTTCTGGATCTTCGGCTCGCAGGTCAGCGATCCGAAATTGATTTCGCTTCCCAGTACTTCCGCTTCCACCGTCATACAAAAAGGAACGCCGAAATTTTCAAACCCCGTATACTGCTGAACATCATCGGAAAGCGCAGACATTTTTTCCCATGTATGGTGCGCCTCCGGCAATTCATTGCCGCCTTTCTCCATGACGTCCACGATTGCGGCGTTCATCATTCCGCCCGGGCAGATAACCGGCGGCCGTTCAACCTCCTGTTTATTCAAAACCCGAAGCAGTCTCTCCTTCGGGGTAAACACATCCTGTGACATAACAACCCTCTTTTCCGTTTTATGCAGCACCCGTGCAAACCGGAGCGTTCTTCACCTCCTGCACCTCGCCGACCAGCCGTCGTGCCAGACGCACCGCCTCGGTCGCATCCTTCGAATAGCCATCCGCACCGATCTTATCCGCAAACGCCTGTGAGATGGGTCCTCCGCCGACCATGACCTTGAACCGGTCCCGGATGCCGCGTTGCTTCAGAATATCAATCACTTCCTGCATGGCATCCATATTGGTGGTCATCAGCGTGGAAAGTCCGATAATGTCTGCCTGCTCCGACAGCGCCCGTTCCACAAAGGTCACCGCAGGAACATCTCTTCCAAGATCCACCACATCAAATCCGGAGGTCTCCAGCATCATTTTCACCAGGTTTTTCCCGATATCATGGGTATCTCCTTCCACAACACCGATCACAACTCTGTGTTTCACGCCGCCCTCTCCGGTTCGTTTGATGTGCGGCTTCAGAACGTCAATGCCGGCATACATGGCATCGGCGCAGGAGAGCAGCTCGGGTACAAAGTATTCCTCTGCTTCGAACAGATCGCCTGCCCGGGACATCCCGGTCGACAATCCCCGGTCAATCGCATCAAAGGCATCCAGACCGTCCTCGACAACCTGATGGGAAAGATCCACGACCTCTTCCTCTTCCATTTCCACAACCGCCTCTGCGAGTTTTTCAAATAATTCTTCCGCCATTTCCGTTTCCTCCTAACAATTGTTTCTTCT
>CADBNG010000129.1 GCA_902795985.1 uncultured Lachnospiraceae bacterium | reverse complement strand
GAAAACGCGGTTTAAGGTGATATAGCTGTTGGTCCCGCCGTCGTGCATGACCAGGCCGGGGTGCTCTTCCGAACTCTCCCAGCCGCAGCCGTAGTTGTCGGCGAAATCGAGCATCGTTTCCTTCACTTCACGGCTCACGATCTTCTCGTTAAAGAAGGCGCGGTTGAAGGTTAAAACGTTGAGCGCGTTAGAATGGATGTCGCCGGCACCCCGTGCGGTATGCAGTTCTTTCATATAGCCGGCCTCGCGTTCCGGAACGCTGGTCACGTCGCCAGGAGTGGTCGCTGAGCTTGCGTCCATGCCCAGCGGCGTGAAGATCTGCTCTTTCACGTAATCCTTATAGGCTTTGCCGGTGACCTTCTCGACGATCATCGCCAAGAGCACGTAGTTGGTGTTGCAGTATTCCATCTTGGTCCCGGGCGCGAATTTCAGATCGTGCTGATAAAGATGCTCGAAAAACATTTCATCGGTGATCTCGCCTCTGTTAAACGCCCCGGCAAGCTCTTTGCTGCCAAAAAAGGTTTCGCACTCATTCGCGAGATCCGTGAGCCCAGACCGCATGTGAAGCAGATCGTAAACGGTGATGTCGCCCCCCTTTTCGAACGCCGGGAAGTAGTCGCGCACCTTGTCCTCCAGACTGAGTTTTCCCGCTTCCGCCAGCTTGCAGATACAAGTGGCCGTGTACATCTTGGTGACCGAGCCGATCTCAAAGGTGGTCAGAGGGGATACAATCTTCCCGTCCACGTCGACCGACCGCGAGCCGGACGCCCAGATGATATCCTGGTCGGTCGCGAGGAGGATGACGCCCCGGATCTCCTCGTTCTTTACGGTCTCTTTCAGCTCCGCGATAAAAGGCGTATAGGCCGGTTTCTCGCTGAACCAGAGATTCTCCTCTTCATAAGCGAGATCTTCAACGCCACCGTTTAACCGGATCAGCTCCTCTAATACACTTCTATTTGGCATGGTTTTCCTCCTTATTCGCACGATACGGTCATTCCTATTGTAGCGAAACAGCAGGGCCCTTTCAACCATAATAGAAAACACAATTCATGCTTGTTTTTATACGCGTTGCGTGCTAAAATAAGAACAAACATTCGAAGCAGTAGCGTTTGGGACCGCCACTGCGTCCCTGCGCATGGAACAGCGAGGTGCTTCCCATGAAAGACATGAATTCCTTCCAACTCTTTGAGAACCAACCCATCCGTACCGCTTGGGATGCGGAAAACGAAGAATGGTATTTCTCTATCGTTGATGTCGTCAGAGTGCTGACCGAGCAACCTTCTCAGCGCAACGCAAGTAATTATTGGGCGAAATTAAAAGAACGGCTAAAAGCCGAAGGGGCAGATCAGTTGCTGACAAATTGTCAGCAACTGAAGTTAAGATCACCCAAAGACGGGAAGTCCTATAAAACCGACGTTGCCGACACGGAGCAGCTCCTGCGCATCATTCAATCCATTCCTTCCCCCAAGGCGGAGCCGTTCAAACTCTGGCTGGCTCAAGTCGGCCGGGAACGGATCGAAGAAACGATAGATCCGGAGCAAGGAATCGACCGGGCCCTGGAGACCTATCTGAAAAAGGGCTATTCGGAAGAGTGGGTCCATCAGCGGCTTCTCAGCATCCGTATCCGTAATGAACTGACTGATGAATGGCAAAAGAGAAATGTGAAAAGGGGAAAAGAATTCGCCATTCTCACCGACGAGATCTCCCGGGCCTGGTCTGGTATGTCCACAAAACAATATAAGCAATTTAAGGGTTTGAAGAACGAAAACCTGCGGGACAATATGAGCGATCTCGAGCTTGTGCTCACCATGCTCTCCGAAGCGACCACCAAGGAGATCTCTTCCGTCCGTAAGCCTGAAACATTTCAAGAAAACGTTGACGTCGCTCGTACGGGGGGCAGAATAGCCGGAGACGCACGGGCCCAAATCGAACAGGAAACGGGAAAACCGGTCATCACGTCCCAGAATGCCGCACAATTAAACAGCATCATCACCGGCCTGATCGAAGATATCTCCGATCAGCAGTCTGAAGAAAGCGCGGAATAATCTATGGATACGAAAGAAAAACTGATTGAACTTAAGGAGCGCACGGGCTATAATTGGCGCGAATTCGCCGCTTATTTCGGAATTCCCTACCGCACCATGCAGGACTGGTATCTGGGGAACCGGAAAATGCCGGATTATCTGTTGCGGCTGATGTTCTATAAACTGGAGACGGAAAAATCAACCGACCGGAAAGTGGAGGAAGAATATGGGAAGTAAAAAAATCGTCGTTTCCAAAGCGATCCTGGATGACCGCAATAAAGAGCGTATTACCGCCGCGGCCGCTCGCCATGGTTACACGGTCGAGTTCTTTAAGACGAATAAAGACGCGGTAGAAGCGCTCCGCGACGCGGAGATCGCCTATGGCATGGGCCCGAAGCTGGTCAAGCACTCGCCGCAGTTAAAATGGTTCTGCAGCGCCGCGGCCGGCGTGAATAATATCCTGATCGACGGGCTGATCGCCAGCCCCGACGTGCAGATCACCTGCGCCACCGGTTCTTATGGCGTTACGATCGCCGAGCACACGATCTGCGTCCTTTTGGAAATGATGCGCCAGCTACCCACTTATGCGGAATACGTCCGCCGGCATGAATGGAAACAGAACCTGATCCAGCATTCCATCTATGGCAGTTCGATCCTCATCCTGGGCACGGGGGACATCGGTCAAAGCATCGCCCGCCGCCTGAAGGCTTTCGAACCGGCCAGGGTCATCGGCATCAACCGCAGCGGCCGCCCGGCTGGGCCGGATTTCGACGCCGTCTATCCCTCTTCGCAGTTGGACGATCATGTAGCCGATGCCGACTGTGTCATCCTCTGCATGCCGGAAACCAAAGAAACGATCGGTATCCTTTCCGCGGAGCGCATCGCCGCCTTAAAGGAAACGGCCTACGTCGTCAACGTCGGCCGCGGCAGTGCCATCTGCCAGAGCGCTTTGATCGAAGCCCTGAATGAAGGAAAGATCGCCGGCGCCGCGCTCGACGTGCTGGAACACGAGCCGCTCGAACCGGACGATCCGGTCTGGGAAACGAAAAACCTGCTCCTCACCCCGCATATCTCCGGGCAGGAGACTTTACAGTATACGCTGGACCGCAACGTTGATATCTTCCTGGAAGATCTGGAGAATTACTGCGCGGGCCGGCCGCTGAAATATCTGGTCGACCGTAAACTCGGTTATCAGCAGAAACACGATTAAAGAAAAAGG
>CADBNG010000128.1 GCA_902795985.1 uncultured Lachnospiraceae bacterium | reverse complement strand
CCAGCATGAGGTCCGGCAGACCTGGGTGATTGTTTCCTGGCAGCTGAAGATCCTCAGATGGCCGTATCTGGGAGATCCCGTAACGGTCCGCACCTGGGGATACTCCTACCGGCAGTTCATGGCCGGACGTAATTTCGTAGTGGAGACTCCGGAAGGAGAATGCCTGGTGAAAGCCGATTCCCACTGGGTTATGCTGAACCTGGATACCCAGAAGCCGGAGCGGATCCGGCCGGATATTCTGGAGATGTATACGGTGGAGCCGGACGCGAAGCTGCCGGACAAATTCCCGGGACGGGTCATCCGTCCGGCAAAGGAAGCCGAAGTCATGGAACCGGTTACGGCGGCGGATTATATGGTGGACGTCAATCATCATGTGAACAACGGAGCCTATATTCGTCTGGCCTCCTGTTATATCCCTGCGGATTTCCGGTTCAACTGTTTCGGGGCGGAATATCTTTACCAGGCCAGGAAAGGGGATGTGATGATCCCGAAGGTGGCAAAGGTAGAGGACGGATGGCAGGTGGAACTGGCAAAAGAGGACGGAAACTCCTGGTTCAGAGCACAATGGGAAATGAAGAACGATGATTAAAACAGGTGAAATACAGGAACTGACAGTAGTGCGGAACGTGGATTTCGGGGTTTATCTCGCGGAAGACGACATGAGCGCGGAATGCGTGCTGCTTCCCCGAAAGGAAGTGCCGGTCCCCTGCGTAACGGGGGACGTCCTCTCGGTATTCGTATACCGGGATTCCGACGACCGTCCGATCGCGACCCTGCGGCGGCCGGCCCTTACGCTGGGAGAGACGGCGGTTTTACGGGTCTGCGACGTGACAAAAATCGGCGCTTTTCTGGACTGGGGTCTGGAAAAGGACCTTTTTCTTCCGTTCCGCCAGCAGATCGGACGGGTACAGAAGGGCGATGAGGTGCCTGTCAAACTGTACCTCGATAAAAGCGGAAGACTCTGCGCCTCGATGAAGGAGGCAGACCGTCAGGCGGTAAAGGACGTTCCGGTCCGGATGTACGCCTATCAGCGGATTGAGCCGGACGCGGAGAAGATTCTGGAACGGATGCGGGAGTATCACGGTATTCTGCCGTTTGACGACCGCGCGGATCCCGAAGTGATCCGGAAGGAATTCGATATTTCCAAGGCCGCCTTTAAACGGGCGGTGGGGCATCTGCTGAAAGAAGAAGTGATCGAAATCGAAGAAGGCATAATCCGGCTGCGCTGAGCGAAAAGGAAGGGCTTATGGCATTTGCGCATCTGCATGTCCACACGGAGTACTCCCTGCTGGACGGCGCCAACAAAATAAAGGAATATGTTGCGCGGCTGGTACAGCTGGGCATGACGGCGGGGGCGATTACGGATCACGGCGTGATGTTCGGCTGCATCGATTTTTATAAAGAAGCCCGGAAACAGGGGATTAATCCGATCCTGGGGTGTGAAGTTTACGTTGCTCCGGGCTCCCGCTTTGACCGGGAAGCTTCCACAGGCGATGAACGGTATCATCATCTGATTCTCCTGGCGGAAAACAATACGGGATTCGAAAATCTCACAAAGCTGGTTTCCTACGGCTTTCTGGACGGCTTCTATTACAAGCCCAGGGTGGATAAGGACCTTCTGGAAAAATACCATGAGGGCCTGATTGCCACTTCCGCCTGTCTGGCCGGAGAAGTCCAGAGCCTTCTTCTCCGGGACCGGTACGAAGAAGCGAAGGCGGCCGCCCTGTGGTATTCCCGCGTCTTCGGAAAGGACAGCTATTTCCTGGAGCTGCAGGACCACGGCTATCCCGAACAGAAAAAAATCAATCCCCAGCTGGTCCGCTTAAGCCACGAGACCGGAATCGGACTGGTGGCCACCAATGACGTGCATTATACCCGTGAGGACGACGTGGAGCCTCACGATATCCTTCTCTGCCTTCAGACCGGGAAGAAACTCTCGGATGAGAACCGCCTGCGGTACGAAGGAGGACAGTATTACATCAAAAGCGAAGCGGAAATGCGCGCGCTTTTCCCCTATGCGCCGGAGGCTCTGGACAATACGCAGAAAATCGCCGACCGCTGTCATGTGGACATTGAATTCGGCGTCTACAAGCTGCCGAAGTATGACGTTCCGGACGGCATGAGCGCCTTTGAATATCTTCACCGGCTCTGCTATGAGGGCCTGGAGCGGAAATACGGAAGTATCACGCCGGATCTGGTTTCCCGGCTGGATTATGAACTGGATACCATCCGGACGATGGGGTTCGTGGATTATTTCCTCATTGTATGGGATTTTATCAAATATGCCCGGGATCACGGCATTGCCGTCGGCCCCGGACGGGGCAGCGCGGCCGGATCCATCGTCAGCTATACGCTGGATATTACCCAGATCGACCCGCTGAAATACAACCTGCTCTTCGAGCGCTTTCTGAATCCCGAAAGAGTTTCCATGCCGGATATCGACGTGGATTTCTGCTTTGAACACCGGCAGGACGTGATCGAATATGTGGTGGAAAAATATAAAAACGTCGTACAGATTGTGACGTTCGGTACACTGGCGGCCAGAGGCGTGATCCGGGATGTGGGCCGCGTCATGTCTCTCCCGTACGGACAGTGCGACACCATCGCGAAAATGATCCCGAACGAGCTGGGCATCACGATCGACAAGGCGCTGAAAATGAATCCCGAACTGGCAAAGCTGACCGCCGAGGACGAGACGGTCCGGCATCTGATCGAGATGTCCCGGCGGCTGGAGGGACTTCCCCGTCATACGTCGATGCATGCCGCCGGCGTCGTGATCTCCGGAAAGCCGGTGGAGGAATATGTGCCGCTTTCCCGCGCGGCGGACGGCACGGTGACGACCCAGTATACAATGACGACGCTGGAAGAACTGGGCCTCCTGAAAATGGATTTCCTCGGCCTGCGTACGCTGACGGTGATCCAGGACGCAGTGGAGCTGGTCCGGCAGTCCACCGGAAAGGAAATCCGGCTGGACGAGCTGGATTACAATGATCCGAAGGTCCTGGCCATGATCGGCGCCGGCAAGTGCGAGGGCGTTTTCCAGCTGGAGTCCGCCGGGATGAAGAGCTTCATGAAGGAACTGCTCCCGCAGTCCCTGGAGGATGTCATCGCCGGCATTGCCCTGTACCGTCCGGGCCCCATGGATTTCATCCCCCGTTATATCCGGGGCAAGAACCATCCGGAAACCATTGTCTATGACTGTCCGCAGATGGAGCCCATCTTAAGGGAAACCTACGGCTGCATCGTATATCAGGAGCAGGTCATGCAGATCGTGCGGGATCTGGCAGGATATACTCTGGGCCGCAGCGACCTGGTCCGCCGGGCCATGTCCAAAAAGAAGGCGGACGTGATGGAGAAGGAGCGGAAGAATTTCGTATACGGGAATCCGGAAGAAAAGGTGCCCGGATGCGCGGCCAGCGGAATCTCCGCGGATGTGGCCAATAAGATTTATGACAGCATGATCGATTTCGCGAAATACGCGTTCAACAAATCCCATGCGGCTGCCTATGCGGTGGTTTCGTTCCAGACGGCCTGGCTGAAATACTATTATCCTGTGGAATTCATGGCGGCCCTCATGACCTCCGTCATGGACAACCCCGGAAAAGTGGCGGGTTATATCCTGCATTGCCGGCATATGGGGATTTCCATCCTGCCGCCGGATATCAACCGGAGCATGGGCAAGTTTTCCGTGGAAAACGGAGCGATCCGCTACGGCCTTTCCGCCGTGAAGGGGATTGGCCGTCCGGTAATGAAGGCCATTGAGACGGAACGGGAAGCGAACGGGGAGTTTTCGGATATCAAGGACTTCTGCGAACGGCTTTCCGGTCGGGAAGTCAACAAGCGGACCCTGGAAAGTTTTATCAAATGCGGCGCCTTCGACAGTACCGGGGCGAACCGCCACCAGCTCATGATGGCTCACGCGGCGGTCATGGACGCAGTCCAGGAAGAAAAGAAAAAGGCTGTCAGCGGCCAGATGTCCCTGTTCGACCTGATGAGCGAAGAAGAAAAGAAGAGCCATTACATGCAGCTTCCGAAGGTTCCGGAATACGGCAAAGAACAGATCCTGTCCTATGAAAAGGAAGTGCTGGGCATCTATATCAGCGGACATCCGCTGCAGGAATACGAAAAAATCTGGCGCCGGGGCATTACGGCCATGACCTCCGATTTCCAGCCGGATGAGGAAACCGGCGAACCGAAAGTCGCGGACAATTCCAAAGCGGTGATCGGCGGAATGGTCACCGATAAAGTGATCAAATACACGAAAAACAACGAGGCAATGGCGTTCGTCACCATCGAAGACCTGGTGGGTACGGCCGAAATCATTGTGTTCCCGAAATCCTATGAGCGGTATTCCCATCTGCTGGTTCCGGATCAGAAGGTTTTCGTTTCCGGACGGGTTTCCGTGGAAGAGGACCGGCCCGCACGGCTGATTCTGGAATCCGCGGCGGCCTTCGAACAGCCGAAGGAGGAGATCTGGATCCGGTTCAGCGACCGCGCGGCTTATGAAGCCCGGGCGGAAGAACTGGATAAAATGATGTATGCCGTCGAAAAGGATGTTCCGGTGGTAATCTATCTGGAAAAGGAGAAGGCGTTTAAACGTCTGCACGGAAACGGCCGCCCGGGACAGGAAGGGGTTCTGAAGCGCTTTTCCCAGGTTTTCGGGGAAACGAACGTCCGGACCATGAAAGAACGGGGCTGACGGTTCACAAACGGCCGGCTGTGTAGTAAAATAAAAGATAGTGTTGGCACAGATCCGGGAGGAAAAAGACAGAAATGAGAAATAAAGTGGAGACCATTGCGGTGCTGACAAGCGGCGGCGACGCCCCGGGAATGAACGCGGCGATCCGCGCTGTCGTCCGTACGGCCGTGGGACGCGGAGTCCGGATCCTGGGGATTGAAAAGGGCTTCAAGGGAATCTTTGAAGAAGAGATTCATGAGATGAGCGCCGAAGACGTTTCCGGGATCATCATGCGCGGGGGAACGATGCTTTATACCGCCCGGAGCGGGAAGATGTTTCAGGAAGAAGGGCCGGTAAAAGCGGCGGAGATCCTGAAGAAGTGGAAGATCGACGGCCTGGTGGCAATTGGCGGCGACGGCACCTACCGCGGTGCCCGGTGCCTGGCACACCATGGAATCAACGTGATCGGCATCCCGGGAACGATTGATCTCGATATCGGCTGTACGGAATATACCATCGGTTTCGATACGGCGGTGAATACCGCGATGGAAGCGATCGACAAAATCAAGGATTCTTCCGTTGCCCATGAGCGCTGCAGCATCATCGAAGTAATGGGACGATCTGCCGGCTATATTGCCCTGGTCAGCGGCATCTCCACCGGAGCGGAGGAGATCCTTCTGCCGGAAGATTACGATCATAACGAAGAGAAAATCATCGAAGCGGTGCGGGACAACCGCAAACGCGGGCATACCCATCATATCATCATCAACGCGGAGGGAATCGGCGATTCCGTCGGACTGGCGCAGCGGATCGAAGCGGCGACCGGAATGGAGACCCGCGCCACGATCCTGGGGTACCTGCAGCGGGGAGGCAATCCCTGCAGCCGGGACCGGGTCTACGCATCCGTTATGGGAACGATGGCTGTCCGGCTGCTCTGCGAGGGGAAAAAGAACCGGGTGATTGCGGTGCAGAAAGGCCGTTTTGTCGACCTGGACCTGGATGAAGCCCTTACCATGCAGAAGGATTTTCCGACCTATCTGACCGACGTCGCCGACGTACTGACCTATCATTATACAAAGAAGCACAGTGTCTGATATGATCACGAGCGCCGCAAACGAAAAGATCAAACAGGTTTCGGCCCTGGTCCGGCGGTCGAAAGAGCGACGGCGGACCGGGCTGTTCACGGCGGAAGGAGTGAAGCTTTTTTCCGAAGCCCCGAAAGACCGGATAGAAGCGGTTTACGTTTCGGACAGCTTCATCCGGGAACGGCCGGAAATCACAGACGGAACGGAACCGGTCGTTGTCCGGGACGACCTGTTTGCGAAGATGTGCGATACGCAGACGCCCCAGGGGATCCTGACGGTGCTGCGGCAGCCCTCCCTGAGCGAAGAAGAAATCATTGAACAGGGAAAAGGCGGGCTGATCCTCCTGCTGGAGGAAGTGCAGGATCCCGGCAATGTCGGGACGATCATCCGGACGGCGGAAGCGGCCGGGGCAGCCGGCGTGCTGCTGAGCGAAGGCTGCGCGGACCTGTATTCCCCGAAAACGATCCGTTCCACGATGGGATCCGTTTTCCGGGTGCCCACGGCGCTGGTCCGGAGCGCGCCGGACGCCGCGCGGAAACTGCGGGAAGCCGGGTTTTCCACTTACGCAGCGCACCTGAAAGGAACAACAGATTATGACGGACCGGATTATTCCGGCAGCACGGCGCTGTTCATCGGCAATGAAGGAAAGGGCCTTACACAGGAACTGACCGGGCTGGCCGACGTCCCGGTCCGCATCCCGATGGAAGGAAAGCTGGATTCCCTGAACGCGTCCGTAGCGGCGGGGATCCTGATGTATACCATATACCGGAAGAGAAAACGGATTTCGGCGAAAGGCGGAATTGAAAAATGAATGAAGAAGAAAGACGTTATCGAAATGAGATGCGCAGAAGAAAGCGCCGCAACGCGCTGATTGTCAAATGCGTGATCTTCGCAATCCTTGTGGCGGTGCTGGTCGTCGCCATCTGGTTCGTGACCGGAGGGTCCAAAAAGGTCAGCGAGAAAGCGCAGGGACGGGTTTCAGCCACGACGCAGAATCAGAACCAAAACCAGAACCAGAACCAGCAGGGAGCGGACAATTCCGGCGGAAACCAGAACGGAAACGTTATCTGGACTCCGGAAGGCTCCTCCGACGGGGAGAACGGGGAGGAATCCCAGATGGCGGCCAATGCCATGGCCAACCAGCGGACGGATACCCTGAAAAAAGCGGAAAATCTGGCGATGCAGTATGATTATGAAGGTGCGCTGGAACTTCTGAATTCCATTCCGGACTATGAATCCGATGCGGAAGTCATTGCCCTGATGGCGGATTACGAAACCCAGCGGAGCAATCTGGTAGCGGTTTCGCCTTATGACGTTACCCATGTGTTCTTCCATTCCCTGGTAGTGGATCCAAAAAGAGGATTTTCCATGACCGGAGACGAAGCCTGGGACGTTTCCACCCCCGGCTTCTGCCAGTGGATGACGACCGTTTATGAATTCGACCAGCTCATGAATCAGATGTATGAGCGCGGCTTTGTCCTGATCAGCCTGTACGACATGATCGATGAGTACGAGGATGAGGAAGGCGTGGTCCATGTAACGCCGAAGGATATCTACCTTCCGCAGGGCAAAACGCCGTTCGTCATGTCGCTGGATGATACCTGCTATTATCACAGCTACGACGGCAGGGGCACCGCTACGAAGCTGATCGTCGGCGACGACGGAACGCCCACCTGCGAATATATCGATGAGAACGGAAATACCCTCATCGGATCCTACGACTGTATCCCCCGTCTCGATGATTTCATTGATGAGCATCCGGATTTCTCCTACAAGGGAGCCAAGGGAACGGTTGCCCTGACCGGTTACAACGGCATCCTCGGCTATCGTACCGACTACTGCTACCGTGACCGTGTCGATCTTTATGAAGACCAGGAAGCCTGGCTGAACGCTCACCCGGATTACAACTGGGAAGAAGAGTGCGCGAAGGCGAAAGAAGTCGCGGACTGCATCAAGGAAGACGGATGGACCTTTGCGAGCCATACATGGGGCCATATCGCGATCTATGATACAGCCTATGAAAGCCTCGTGGCCGATACGCAGAAATTCAAGGAATATGTCGAACCGCTGATCGGCGAGACGGACATCGTCATTTTCGCCCACGGCCAGGATCTGGCCTCCTGGGATGAGGAATACTCCGAGACGGAGAAGTTCAAGTTCATGAAGAGCCAGGGCTACAACATCTTCTGCAATGTGGACTCGACGCCGCTCTTTGTGCAGATCGAGGACTCTTTCCTGCGTCAGGGACGCCGGAACCTGGACGGATACCGCCTGTGGCAGGCTGTCTACGGCGGATATGACATGATCAGCGATCTGTGCGATCCGGCGACCGTCTTTGATCCGGACCGTCCGACCGATGATTCTTACTACGAATTATAACAACACAGGAGCATAAACATGAATTTAAGGGGAAGAAACTTTCTGACACTCAAGGACTTCAGCCCGGAAGAAATCCTCTACCTGATCGATCTGGCCGGGGAGCTGAAGCTGAAAAAGAAAAAAGGCATTCCGATGGACACCCTCCGGGGCCGGAACGTCGCCCTGATTTTTGAAAAAACCAGCACCCTCACCCGCTGCGCTTTTGAAGTGGCAGCCCATGACCTGGGCATGGGGACGACTTATCTGGATCCGGCCTCTTCACAGATCGGGAAAAAGGAGAGCATCGCGGATACGGCAAAGGTGCTCGGCAGAATGTTTGACGGCATCGAATACCGGGGCTTCGGGCAGGAGATTGTGGAAGAGCTG
>CADBNG010000127.1 GCA_902795985.1 uncultured Lachnospiraceae bacterium | reverse complement strand
GAAAATACGTTTTTACTTCGTTCCTTTTCCTTCCATTCTGCGCAGCGCCGCCTTATAAAAGTTTTCCGCAAACTGCGTGTTCGCCAGAAAATGAAAATGGGGGAAGCCGGCGTATAAGCTTTCATGGGCAAATACGCAGTCCCATTTCCTTCCGGCGGGTTTTTCGGCGGTAAAATCAGAACCGTTTTCCGTACAGTCCCAGTGATGAAACTCATGGGCGCGGATCGCGCCGCCGGCAGCACAGAGCATGTTGTCCTTTCCGGAATGAAGGGTGATGTATCCGAACCGGGTCAGTTTTCCGGTGTTAAAACAGCTGCCGGGAAGAACTGCCGCCATCGGATCCTCCGCAATTGCCTGCGTCAGATACATGAAGCCGCCGCACTCCGCAATACAGGGAAGCCCGCCTTCCACAGCTGCGCGAACGGATTCCAGCATGGAAGTATTCGCGGACAGTTCCCGGGTGTAAAGTTCCGGATATCCGCCGCCCAGATACAGTCCCTGAATGTTTTCCGGCAGTTTTTTATCGGCAAGCGGACTGAAATCAACCAGTTCGGCGCCCATGTCCCGCAGGACGTCCAGACTGTCTTCGTAATAAAAGCAGAACGCCTTGTCCCGGGCAACCGCGATCCGGACTTTTGTCTCAAATTCCGGAATATCCGGCGGTACAAAGGACAGCGGAGCCGCATCCCTTCCCAGCTCGATCAGTCCGTCCAGATCGATCGTTTCTTCCGCTTTTTCCGCCAGCTTTTCCAGCTTGTCGTTCAGGTCTTCCACTTCGGCCGCGGTCACAAGTCCCAGGTGCCGGCTCTCCAGCGAACACTCCGGCATCGCAGGGAGAAATCCGAAAGGCCGCACCCGGCCTTCGAACCGTTTTTCGATCTCCGCTGCCAGCATCTTATAGGTCATCGCTGTGCAGTTGTTCAGGATCACGCCGCAGATCTTATTATCCTCATAGAAATGCAGGAATCCGTAGATCGATGCAAGCACCGAAAGCGCAGCGCCTTTCGCGCCGACGACCAGGACGACCGGGCTCTCTGTCTTTTTGGAGACTTCATAAGTGCTGGCTTCCCCGGACATTCCCAGGCCGTCATAATAGCCCATCACGCCTTCAATGATACTGATCTCATTGTCCGCCCCGTTCTTCGCCAGGATATATTTCAGCGTATCCTCCGTAAAAAAGAACGGGTCCAGATTGGCACAGGGCCTGCCGGTGATCCGGGTATGAAACATTGTATCAATATAGTCCGGGCCGCACTTAAAGGAACCGGTCTTCAGCCCCCGGCTGGTCAGAGCCTTCAACACCGCGCAGGTCACGGTTGTTTTTCCGCAGCCGCTGCCGGTTCCGGCAATAAGAACTCTTGGGACAGAAATAGCGTTTTTCACCTGGACTCTTCCTTATCATTCAGAAATATCTTAATTATTTTATATGAAAAGCTGCGCAGACTCAAGTTGTCAATATAAATGGAAACAGGATGGCCTTCAGCCCCTTTTACTTTCTTTTCTTCTTCACAATGAAATTCAGCACTCCGCCGGCCCCCAGGATCACGGCGGCAATGATCAATACCCTTCCCGCGGCAACCTGCGGGATCTTTCCCCGGTCTCCGATCGTATCATCGTAAAACGTCAGCATATAGCGGATCTCCACCGGCTCTCCCATGGCTGTGGTGTCGGCAATGATCGGGAAGGACTCGTTCATGATCGGAATGGGTATCAGAAAGGTCGAATTGCCTCCGTCCGTCGTCTGATTATAATAGGTCTTTCCCCCCAGGATCAGATAATCATAATAGGTGCTGCTCCACAAAAGCGTTGCGTACGCCCCGCCGTCCTTCACGGTAAGCCATGTCGGTGAACTGACGCTGGCCCGGCCGCTTCCGCCGACCATGTTGACTTCGATGGAGTATTCCCCATCCGGGACGCCGGCTTCCACAGGCAGAGGATTGCCCTCGTCATCGTACAGGATCAGCACATCCGGATCTTCATCCGGTTCCTGATAATAACTGCTCTCATCGATTTCGAATGCCTCCGCATCCTCACTGGACTCATAATAAAGGATCGTCCGTTCGATCAGGTCATAATCCGGCAG
>CADBNG010000126.1 GCA_902795985.1 uncultured Lachnospiraceae bacterium | reverse complement strand
GTGCTTGCGGATGCCAGTTCCTTCAGCTCCACTCCTCCGGTAGACGTTTCGATCTCGAGGCTTGCTGTGGCAACGCTTTCCATCGTAACTCTTCCGGTGTCGGTTCCGATATTAAAGCTCTCGATCTCCAGGTCTTCCGGCAGCTTCACCAGCAGGCTGTTATCGATTCCCGAAAAATTGATCCCGATCACATTTTTCGTTTTCTGGGTTATAATGAGCCGGCTGCCTTCTGCGGAGATCGTCGGCCGGTAAGTTTCCGAGCCGGTGTATTCCACATAAAGCTCTTCTCCCGGTACGATCTTCACATCCATGATCTCGGCGCTGATCTCCAGTGCAGTGATCTCATCTGGGATCTTCACGCCGGAATTTCCCCGGCCGGCTGCGTCTTTTTCCGAATACAGGACTTCGGTTTTGATCTCCTCGTTAAACGCGATCCCGGGTATTCCGATCCGAAATCCGTTCCGGAACATGCCTGTATGAATACACAGTCCGACAATGATGCATACAACTGTCGCGATGACCAGTAGCGCCAGAAATACTTTTCGTCCCATTTTACGCCTCCTGTACCGGTGTTCCAAACAACTTGTTGATAATTGTGGCTGCGATTCCCGCGATGGGCCAGATGATCCAGGTGATCCACCAGTTCCAGGTAAGGAAGCTGATGATCAGATAGGCCGCCGTGATCGCCGGCCAGTAGACCGACATGAGTTTTCCCACCGTCTGGTTTTCATAAAAAATCTTACTTTCATCAGCAGACATATCGCTGCCGGCAAAGCGTCCGCCCCTGGTTCCGGCGTTATTCAGGCGCAGGAGGTTCTGATACCCGGCTTTTCTTCCTGAGGCAGAAACTAAAAGCAGTACTCCGATACCCGTGAGGATGAAGATCAGCGAGGTTCCGAATGCTCCGTGCAAAGCCTCGGCTTTGTACATGAATCCGATGATGCAGATCGGCACGACGGAAAGGATGATGCAGATCACCCCGATAATGATCATCAAAGCGTACCCCGGACGGGCGCGGTCCCAGTCGTTTTTGACAGCCTCCGCTGTTCCGAGATCCAGTCTCACCCTGCGTTTTTCCACTTTTTTCCATTTTCCAAGTGATAATCCGGAATAGATGAACAGTCCCACAGCGGCTGCGATGCAGGCAAAAAGCATGCCGAGTCCGACGGCGGTCCAGCTGCGGGAATATAAGAATCCGCCGATGACGAACCCCACCGGGCTGATGATGCACAGCAGTACCCCGATGCCGGTGTAAAGTGACGCCCGGTCTTTGGTATTTAAGTACTCCCGGGCTTCCGCCAGGCCTAAGAAGGGACGGCTGTCGCCGGGCTGTTCTCTTAAGATCCCGCCGATCCCCAGATCTTCGCTGAGTTCTTCCAGATTTCCGAACTCGGAGATCACGATACCCACCGCTTCGTTCTCGGATCTTCCCTCCGCGATCAGTTCGCTGTATTTATCTTCCATCATGGCTCCAAGTTCCTGCTTTGCGCGGATCACTTCCGGGGTATTCGGCAAAGCTGCAAACATGGACTCAAGATAATTTCGAATCGTTTCCATATCCACTGTCTCCTTAAAATGGTTGTCTGGTAGGTCTTTTACTTAATAAAACGGTCTACTACATCTTTTGTCAGCTGCCATTCAAGACATTTCTCGGCGTACCATTGCCGCCCCGCTTCCGTGATGCTGTAGTAGGTCCGGCGCTTTCCGTTTTCTGCCGTTTTTGAAAAGGACTGCAGATACCCGTTCTTTTCCATTCGTGTGAAAGCGGAATAAAGAGTCGTCTCTTTGATCACGTATTTTCCATCCGATAATTCCCGGATCCGCCTGGATATTTCATATCCGTATGAAGGCGCTTCCAGCAGCAGATAGAGGATCATCGTGTCGTTGTAACCTCTTATCACGTCACTGCTGATATTCATTTTGACCATCTCCTTCCCTTCGGCGCAGATGTTCACCCGGCTGTTATTCCTTCGACTGACGTTGCATTGTCTGTCGTACTATGTCTGTCGTAGTATATATAACATAAATACTCTCCTGTTGCAATACCTTTTTCAAAATTTTGAAGCCGTACATTACTGTATCTTTTTCTTCTTTCCTGTATAATGTACGAAGAGAGCAGACAACGCTTTGAGGGAACGATCATGAAAAAGCGGAAACGACTGCCGGTTCTGATTCTGGCATCCCTTCTCATCGCCGCCCAGGTTCTGGCTGTTTTTCCCGTATATGCTGCGGGAAGACCTGTCTATGATAAATATATCGTCGCTTACTTTTCCTCTTCGAAAAGCAGTTCGATCCTTCATCTTTATTATACGGATGACTCGGCCTATATTGCAGCCGACGACATGGCTGCCGCGGCCGGGATGGACGTGGATGGCGCTACAGTCACGAAAGAAAAGACCGCTTCCGGGACAAAGACCCGGGACACGATCGTCTATACGCGAAAAGACAGCGCCTTTTCCTGTACGGTAAAAGTAAAAAACTGCCTTGTTTTTCAGGATAAATGGTATGTTCCGCTGCAAAGCACCGCCAAGGCGCTCCACGCCCGCTACATGTACGACGAAGAGAGGCGCATCCTGATCTTCCAGCATACGGAAAAGCTAGAGGAAGACCTGATCGATTATGCGAAATTCATCCTTGGTGAAAACAAGGCCTCCAACGGCGTTCAGCGCTATTATCTCGCGGATTTCGCCGGAACCTTTGAATCTGCCGTGGCTTCTGCTTTCAACGTACTCGTCGAAAAAGGCATCTTCGACGGGATCGCTTCGCTGGCGGTCGGAAGCTACGGGAGAGAAAAATATGAGAAAGCCATCGCGGCTCTCCTGAACAGCGAGGACACTGAAAGCATCGCGGAAGAACTTGAAAACACTCTGAAAGACGCAGATGAAGGGATCGATGCCTATCTCAAGTTCGTCAGCACGGCTGACACGCTGACCGTCGCCATCGAAAACGATCTGGAAGCCCAGGGCGTGAACCTGTTCGAACAGTTTGGGGAATATGCCCTGACCTTCGGCTTTCGCATGAGCGATACCGACCAGATCCTCAAAGCCTACCATGATCTGAATTATTTCGGCCCGGCGGATTTCATGGCGCTGTACCACAACCTGACGCTGAAGGAACAATCCTGCCTTCTGTATCTGCGTGCATTCAACTACGGGCTCGGTGAAAACGAATATATCCAGGGAGAGCGGGAACTTTCCTCTGCGATCAAAGGCTTCTACCCCTTCACGAAGGAAGGAGAGGCCAAAAGCGGGGAGATCCTTTCCTGGGCGTTTAAAAGAGTCGGCGAGAAGCTGGCGAAGAAGGTCGTGAAAAAAGCGACGGATGAGGTCAAAAAAGCTTTCATCAAGGAAGCCACCTCCGAGCTCTTCAACGAAACGAAGCTTTCACTCGAGGACCTTATCACAACAGCTCTCGGCAAGATCTACGCCAAATACTCCAGAGTCAAAAAATGGACGGAC
>CADBNG010000125.1 GCA_902795985.1 uncultured Lachnospiraceae bacterium | reverse complement strand
TATGTCTTCGTCCCTCAGCCAGAGCGACTAGGGACGTACTCGCGCGGTCTTCACGCTCCTTTGGCTGATGCCGCCGGGAACGTACAGACCTTTTGATCTGGCTGTGGCAAAATAAAAGGATAAGGCGGGACGGGTAAAGAAACGCAAAGCCAGACACCGGAAAGAAGAAAGAAAAGCCCCCTGTCCCGTTCGAAGAAGCGGACGGAGTATGGCTGAACCTGCAGGTGGAAGACCGGAAAGGACAGCGGTTCCAAAAATGCCGCGGATATGGTATAAAAAGAGAAGAGGAACAAACCCATTCGGATGACAGGAGGAGACAGCATGTTTTATCAGCCGGAAAACAACGATCACGGACTGGCGCGGCCGCCATTTAAATCCTGCGTGGTACCCCGCGCGATCGGATGGCTTTCGACCATGAGCGCGGACGGAGTGCCTAATCTCGCGCCTTACAGCCAGTTTACGAATCTGACTTTTGATCCGCCTTACGTGGTGGTGTCGATCAACCAGGGACATCTGCAGAACCGCAAGGATACCACGGTCAATATCGAGGAGACCGGAGAGTTCGTTTACAATATGGTCACTTATGATCTTCGGGAAGCGATGAATATTACCGCGGCGGAGTTCGAACCGGGTGTGGACGAATTCGAGGCCGCCGGTTTGACAAAAGCCGAATCGGTCCTGGTAAAGCCATATCGCGTGGCGGATTCTCCTGTACAGATGGAGTGCGTATATCATCAGACCATCCGTCTTCCGGGCAATGGACGCTGCGGCACGGTCGACGTTATTATCGGCCGGGTTGTGGGCATCCATGTGAAGGACGAATTCATTCTTCCTGACGGCAAGCTGGATATCCTGAAGATGCGGCCGCTGGCCCGTCTGGGATACAGCGATTACACCACCGTGGACAGTATTTTTGAAATGGCGCCGTCGAAGATGGCGGGAATCCGCGAAGATCTGGCCCTCGGGCTGGAGGGTGCGGCCGGGACGATGCCGAAGATCCGGTAAGCCGGTTTAAAACGGGAAATGAAAAACAGGTATTGGGGTTCATCAGGGATTCCAACACCTGTTTTTTGTTCCGGCGCCGTTCAAAACGATGGACAGGATCCTTGCGGAAAATCCATAATTCAAGACCTTCTTTGTCCTGCGGAACCGCGGATGAAATCATCCTGGCGTACGAATCCGTGAATGCAGGTTTGCGACGGATCCGATGGAGATATAGTTGTTCCGGATCGCTTCAAAATCACTGCCGGGTTCCGGTACAATATCATGAAAAATTCCTTCGACGGACAGCCGGACGCCTCCGCCGGGAAGTTCCTGCTGAACCGGATACCGGTCGATGTAGACAATGTCCGCGGAAACATGGCGGTCCCGGAGAATGCCCCTGCAGCGGGAGAGTGGGCAGTCCGGAAAATTGACGTTGAAAATGGAGTTGTCCTCCGGCTTTGTTTCCAGCAGTTCCCGGAGAACCGGCTCCAGGAAGGCATCCGTGACTTCGTGACAGCCGTTTGTTCCTTCGGACAGCGCGATGGAAAGGCAGCCGTGGAAAGCGCCTTCCAGCGCGGCGCCGGCCGTTGCGGAGTACTGGATGTCCGTCGCGACGTTATGACCGAAATTGATTCCGGTAAGAACCACGTCCGGCCGTTCCGGCAGAAAACCCAGACAGGAGGCCCGGATACAGTCCGCCGGCGTACCGCTGGAGGCATAGGCCGTTACTCCTTCGACCGGAAAGGTGAAAGGAAGCATATCGATCGTATCGTGCAGCGTGATGCTGTGGGAGCCCGCGCTGCGCTGCCCGTGAGGAGCGATGACGCAGACTTCACCGAATTTCTTCGCGGCGGAGGCCAGACGGATCAGCCCGTCCGCCAGAATGCCGTCGTCGTTGGTAATCAGGATTTTTTTCATAGAAACCATTCCTTTTTATTTGCGGGACTATTATACCATGAATCCCGGAAAAGGGAAGAAACGGCGTTCGTCCGGTTTGCCAGTCATCATTTTACGCTGAGGATCGACCGTGAAGCGCTGCATTGTCCCGGCGGAATAAAAGTGCTACAATGAGTCTGCCGTGAAAACGGATCATTCAAAATAGTTTTCAAAAAGGAGATGACAGACCATGAAAAAAGATCTCGGAGTACAGCAGGCCGTTTATCCCATGCCGGTGCTGATGATCGCGACATATGACGAAAACGGAAAAGTCGACGTTATGAATGCCGCATGGGGCAATATCTGTGATCCGGACAAGATCGCTCTTTTTATCGGAGAAGCCCATAAAACCACGAAAAATATCCGTGCGCTGAAGGCCTTTACCGTCAGCCTTGCGGATGCGGCGCATCTGGATGAGGCGGATTTTTTCGGCATCGCTTCCGGAAACAACATGGAAGACAAGTTCGAGCGGACGGGCTTCACCGCGAGAAAAAGCGAGCGGGTCAATGCGCCGGTTATCGAAGAATTCCCCCTTGTGATGGAGTGCGAACTGGCGGAGATTGTTGAAACCGAGAATCTCCATGCCGTTGTCGGAAAGATCCTGAACGTCGCGGCGGAGGAATCCGTGCTGGACGAAAACGGAAAGGTGGATCCCGCAAAGCTGAATGCCTTTGCGTTTGACAACTTCAGAAGCGGATATTACGCACTGGGTGAAAAGATCGGACAGGCATGGGATAACGGAAAGAAGCTGATGGGCTGAAGAGCCCCGGATAAAAAAAGAAGGCCGTCTCCAAAAGCGGAGACGGCCTTTTTGATGACAGGGGGACGAATCCTGCTGTCCTTTTTTCTCTTTATCCGAGGTTTTTCCTGGCAAAATGATCTTTTGTCGTTTTGATCACCACTCCGGACAGAAGCAGCAGGGCGACCAGGTTCGGGATGGCCATCAGGCCGTTCAGCGCATCGCCGATGGTCCAGACGAGATCCAGGCCCAGGGTGGAGCCGATGACGAGGACGACACAGAAAGCAATCTTGTAAATCAGCGTTGCGGGTCTGGAAACCTTGCCGAAAAGGAATTCGCAGCAGCGGGCACCGTAGAGAGACCAGCTCAGGATGGTGGAAAGAGCGAACAGGCTCAGACCGACGGCGATGATAAGGGAGCTGATCTTTCCGTCGAAGACGCTGTTGAACGCGGAAACGACCATTTCGGAACCGTGGGAAGTGCCCCATTCGATTCCTTCGATGCCGAACTGTCCGGACAGGCCCATCAGAAGGGCAAGGGCGGTCAGCGTGCAGATCACGATGGAATCCATGAATACTTCGAAGATGCCGTACAGTCCCTGCTTGACCGGATCGCTCAGGGAAGTGGCCGCATGGGCGATCGGAGCGGATCCGAGACCGGCTTCGTTGGAGAAAACGCCCCGGGCAATACCTTTCTGGATGGTCGTCATAATGCCTACGCCGAGAGCGCCGCCGGCAATGGACCGGGGGCTGAAGGCTCCCTTGAAGATCGCGCCGAAGACCGGGCCGATCTGGGGGATGTTGGCGATGACGACGATCAGGGCAGCAACAATATAGATGACAGCCATGGCGGGAACCAGTTTTTCCGTAACAGCACCGATTCTCTTGATACCGCCGATAATGATGATCGCGACGATAACAGCGATGATTACGCCGATGGTAATACGGAAGGTTGTGCCGGTTTCGGCACCGCCGAAGGAAAGCACAGCCGTGTCAATCGCGGTCGCAATGGAGTCTACCTGCGTGGTGTTGCCGATACCGAAGGAAGCGATCATTCCGAAGAAGGCAAAGATATAGGCAAGCCAGATCCAGTTTTTGCCGAGGCCGTTCTTGATGGAATACATCGGTCCGCCGACCCAGTCTCCGGCTTCATTTCTTTCACGGAATTTGACGGAAAGCAGAACTTCGGAATACTTGGTAACCATGCCGACCAGCGCGGAAACCCACAGCCAGAACACGGCACCGGGGCCGCCGATAAAGATCGCGCCGGTTACGCCTGCGATATTGCCGGTTCCGACTGTTCCGGCAAGAGCGGTTGTCATAGCCTGGAAAGGAGTAACCTCACCTTCGCCGGCTTCCTGCTTATGGAATATTTTGCCGATGGTGTTCCGCATGGCATAGCCGAATTTGCGGAACTGGATCCAGCCGACCCGGGAGCTTAAATAAACGCCGGTACCGACCAGGAGAACCAGAATAACAGGACCCCAGGCAAAATCGTCAACGGCTGTCACAATGTTTGTAAAAGTTTCCATTTGCCCACCTCATTTCATTGGATCAATAGTTATTAAATCAATAATCCTGTCTGACGAAGATCAGGCAGGACCATACATACATATAAAAGGTTGTAATCTGTCCTTTTGCCTGAGAGATTCACGCGGTTGCTGCGTTTGCACCTTCGGCCTCTGCGTTCTGCAGATGTCTCCAGATTGTCTCGGTCTGCAGTTCCGTATTCGATGAATGCGGTTCTGCGGATGTCACAGACGGGAATTTATTCTAGTCTAAACTATTGTATACAAAAATGCAATAAGAGTTTTTAGGGATTCTGTAATAAGGAAAAGGTTATAGGAAATGGAAGAGCGCCAGCCGTTCCATGCTGTATACGGCGGGCTTTTTTATGAATCTGTCTGTCGGGAAGGAAGATCAGACCAGAAATTAGCACTCACCTGTTGACGTGGCTAACAACTTGTGATATTCTATAGTCGGATGAACGAAAAGGAGTTCATCGCGGAATCATTTATCGGGCCGCAAAGGCTCCGGAAAAGCGAAACAATGTACAGCGGCACGCACCGGCGTATCCGTTGTACTATTCAAATACAGGACTGTTCCGGACCGGAAACCGGACAGCCGGAACACGGAGGTGGATTATGGATATCCGGAAATTTACACAGAAATCAATCGAAGCGCTCAACAATCTGGAAAAATGCGCCTATGATTTCGGCAACCAGGAGATCGAGCAGGAGCATCTTCTGTACAACCTGCTGAATCAGGAGGACAGCCTGATCAAAAAGATGATCGAAAAGATGGAAATTGACGTGCCGCATTTTTCCTCTTCGGTCGAACGGATGCTGCAGGGAAGGACAAAGGTGGCGAATGCGAAGCCGTACGTCGGCAATTACCTGAACCAGGTGCTGGTTAACGCCGAGGATGAAGCGAAGGCCATGGGAGACGAATATGTTTCCGTGGAACATCTGTTCCTGGCGATGCTGACGCAGCCGTCGCCCTCTGTAAAGAAGCTTTTTGCGGAATACGGAATTACCCGGGAGCGGTTCCTGCAGGCGCTTTCCACGGTCCGGGGCAATCAGCGGGTGACCAGCGACAACCCGGAAGCGACTTACGATACGCTGAACAAATACGGAACCGATCTGGTGGAGAGGGCAAGAGAACAGAAAATGGACCCGGTGATCGGAAGGGATGCCGAGATCCGGAACCTGATCCGGATTCTTTCCCGGAAGACGAAGAACAATCCGGTGCTGATCGGAGAACCCGGCGTCGGCAAAACCGCAGTGGTTGAAGGCCTTGCCCTCCGGATCGTGGCAGGGGACGTACCGGAATCCCTGAAAGATAAGACCATTTTCTCACTGGATATGGGCGCGCTGGTCGCGGGCGCGAAATACCGGGGAGAATTCGAGGAGCGTTTAAAGGCGGTTCTGGAAGAGGTCCGCGGAAGCAACGGAAAAATCATCCTGTTTATTGATGAGCTGCATCTGATCGTCGGCGCCGGAAAGGCGGAAGGCGCGATGGATGCCGGCAACATGTTAAAGCCCATGCTGGCCAGGGGAGAGCTGCACTGTATTGGCGCGACGACTCTGGACGAGTACCGGCAGTACATTGAAAAGGACGCGGCTCTGGAACGGCGTTTCCAGCCGGTTCTGGTGGATGAGCCCACCGTGGACGATACGATTACCATCCTGAGGGGAATCAAATCCCGGTATGAGAACTTCCATAAGGTCAAAATCACGGATGGAGCCCTTGTGGCCGCGGCGACCATGTCCGACCGTTATATTTCCGACCGTTTCCTTCCGGATAAGGCCATTGACCTGGTGGATGAAGCCTGCGCGTCGATCAAGACGGAACTGGATTCCATGCCGGAGGAACTGGACCTGTTAAGCCGGGAGATCACCAAGCTGGAGATCGAGCGCATCGCGCTGGAAAAAGAGGAAGATAAGCTGAGCAAAGAACGGCTGGCGGATATTGAAAAAGAGCTGGCGAAGAAGCAGCAGGAGTTTGAAGAGGAAAAGCAGTCCTGGGAAAACGAAAAGAAGTCGGTGGAAATCGTTTCCGAACTCCGAAAGCAGAAGGAAGAGCTGGAAAAACAGATCGAAAGCGCGGAACAGAATTATGACTATGAAAAAGTCGCCAAGCTGCGCTATAATGAACTTCCGGCCCTCGAGCGCCTTCTGGCGACGGAAGAGGAGAAGGTTGAAAAGCGGGAACAGAAGCTGGTGCAGGAAAAGGTCACCGAAGATGACATTGCCGAGATCGTTTCCCGCTGGACCGGCATCCCCGTTGCCAAACTGACCGAGAGCGAGCGGGCGAAGATCTTAAAGCTGGCCGACCAGCTTCACGAGCGGGTTGTGGGGCAGGATGAGGCCGTGGAAAAGGTTTCGGACGCGATCCTGCGTTCCAAGGCCGGCATTAAAGATCCCGGCAGACCGATCGGCTCGTTTATGTTTCTTGGACCCACCGGCGTTGGCAAGACTGAGCTGGCAAAGACTCTGGCGGCCCGGCTGTTCGACGACGAAAACAATATGGTCCGTATCGACATGAGCGAATACATGGAGAAGTTCTCCGTATCGCGGCTGATCGGGGCGCCTCCCGGATACGTGGGCTACGAAGAAGGCGGACAGCTGACGGAAGCCGTACGGCGTAAACCCTATTCGGTCGTCCTGTTTGATGAGATCGAAAAGGCCCATCCGGATGTGTTCAACGTGCTGCTGCAGGTGCTGGACGACGGCCGTGTGACCGATTCCCAGGGGCGGACCGTGGACTTCAAGAACACGATCCTGATCATGACTTCCAATATCGGTTCGGAATATCTGCTGGAAGGCATCACTCCGGAAGGTGAAATCGACGAGACGACAAGGGATCTGGTGACGAATCAGCTGCGTGCCCATTTCCGCCCGGAATTCCTGAACCGGCTGGATGAAATCATCCTGTTCAAGCCGCTGACCAAAGAGGACGTGGGCCATATTGTGGATCTGGAAGTTGCCAAGCTGAATCGCCGTCTGGGAGACCGGGAGCTGACCATCGAGCTGACCCCGGCAGCGAAGGATTTCGTAACGGAAAACGGTTATGATCCGGCATACGGCGCCCGTCCGCTGAAGAGATATCTTCAGAAACATATTGAAACAATGTCCGCAAGGATTATCCTGGGAGGCGACGTTTCGGAAGGAGACGTTCTGCTCTTCGATGAGAAGGACAATGCCCTGACGGTTTCGGTCCGGCACAACGGATAACCGGAAGAAAAAACAAAAACGGAGACAAACCACATGGACCATATGGTAAGAGCCACGGCGGCGGACGGGTATATCCGCGCGTTCGCCGCCGTAACAAAGGATATCGCGGAGCAGGCGAGACAGATCCACGGGACGACCCCGGTGGTAACGGCCGCTCTCGGCCGTCTGCTCTGCGCCGGAGCAATGATGGGCCTGATGATGAAAGGCGATAAGGACATCCTGACGATTACGGTCAAGGGAGACGGCCCGGTGCGCGGCCTGACCGTTACGGCGGATTCCAAAGGAAACGTGAAGGGTTATCCGGACAACGCGGCCGTGGATCTCCCGCTGAAGGCAAAGGGAAAGCTGGACGTCGGCGGAGCCGTGGGAAAAGGAAAACTGACGGTGATCCGGGACCTCGGCCTGAAAGAGCCGTATATCGGCCAGGTGGAACTGGTTTCCGGTGAAATCGGGGAAGACCTGACCTATTATTTCGCCACCAGCGAACAGGTGCCG
>CADBNG010000124.1 GCA_902795985.1 uncultured Lachnospiraceae bacterium | reverse complement strand
GGGGAACCGTCAGCCCAGCGCGCCCCATGCCGGGCAGATCCTTCATCTGGACCTTTCGGTCCGGCCGGACCCGCTGGACATTCTTCGTATTATAGTGTAAGATGAACGTCAGATACGGACGGGCTTTCGTTCCGCGTATCTGCTGATTTGGGGGAATAGTGGACATTTGACCGCCTGCCGCGCCGATGGGAGCCGCAGGCTGATTGAACGGGACACTATGGCAAAATCCGGGAAAAACAATCCGATCAAGGTACTGACAAGCGTCCGCGGAGCGGTTGCGGCACTGCCTTCTGTCGTACGGAAAAAGAAGACTGCACACGGGGAAAAGACCGTTGGTGTGGTCTTTTCGAATATTTCCGAACATGCGGCGCCGGTCATCCTGCGGGCCCTGAATGAAACGCTTTCACCGGAAGGGTATACACTGAAAGTGAAGGACGCCTTCAACAGCCAGACGAAGGAAGAGCGGATCTTAAAGGAATTCATTGACGCGAAAGTCGAAGGCCTGATTATCGAACCCAGCAAGAGCCAGATGCTCTGCAAGCATATGGACGTTTACCGCCAGCTGGACCGCAGGGGAATCCCCTACATCTTTATCCGCAGCAATTATCCCCAGATGATCGACCATCCCCGCCTGGTGATGGATGACAGCCAGGGAGCCTACCTGGTGACCCGTCATCTGATCGCCACCGGCCGCAAGCGGATCATCGGTCTTTTCAAGACCGACGACGCCAACGGGTACGAGCGCCACAGCGGCTACGTCCGGGCCATCCAGGAGGTCGGCCGTTCCTACATGCCGGAACTGGTAATCTGGTTCCATTCCGAGGACCGGTTCAAAAAGCCTGCTTTGATGCTTGACCGGATTCTGAAGCAGTATCCGAAATGCGATGCCGTTGTCTGCTACAGCGATGCCATGGCCATGGCCATTATCCGTTATCTGGAGGGAAAAGGCTATTCGGTCCCGGAAGATATTGCCGTCACGGGCTACGGCGACTATGCCGGATCCCTGCCGGGCAAGACCGGCCTGACAAGCGTGGAGCTTCCCTACCGCGCGCTGGGGAGCGGCGCCGGTGATATGCTGATGGAGCTGATGCTCGGCGCCTCCGTGGAAGAGGAACTGGGGGAGATCGTTCTGGAGCCGGAGCTGGTGATCCGGGGGTCGAGCGTGCGTTAGCGGCACAGGAGGGACAGGCACTTTGTGCCATTTTTCAGCATAAAAGGGACAGACCTTAGGGCCTGTCCTGTTTTTGTTCTTCAGATGACCGTTCCTGTCCCGGATATTACTGCCTGCCGCGAATACGTAAATATAGTGTTGACACGTAAAAACGTATATGATATCATTTCTTCAGTCTTAAGAATGATTCGCCGGTCCTCATGGCCGGCACAAAGCTGAGTCGTGTCCGTTCGGACAGTTTTTCCGTAACATTGGGTCAGAAGGTTATTCGATGTATTGCAGTATTTTATCGACAGCGGTGATCGGTGTCGAGGCGGTCCCGGTATCCGTGGAAGCGGATCTGGGAGAGGGAATGCCCTGTTTTAATATTGTCGGGAACGCGTCGGTGCAGGTCCGGGAGGCCCAGGACCGGGTGCGGACCGCGCTGAAGAATCAGGATATCTATCTGCCGCCCAAGCGGCTGACGCTCAATCTGGCGCCGGGGGATATCCGCAAGGAAGGAACGAGATTCGATCTTCCGATTGCGGCGGCGATACTCGCCGTATTGCAGAAGATCCCGGACGGGGCGCTGGAGAAAACGATGCTGCTGGGAGAACTGACGCTGGACGGCCGGATTCACAGTGTAAGCGGGGTCCTGCCCAGCGTGATCGCGGCCCGTTCCCATGGCGCCCGCCGCTGCATTGTGCCGAGGGACAATCTGTACGAAGCTCGTTCCATCGACGGGATGGAGATTATCGGAATTTCGGCGCTGCAGGAACTGATCGGTCTCTGCCGGGGAATTCCGCCGAAGGAAGAGGCGAAGACGGAAATAAATCCAAAGCCGGTGCGTCATCCGGACTTTTCCGATATCCGGGGCCAGGAAGCCGTCAAGCGGGCCGCGCTGATCTCGGCGGCGGGATTCCATAATCTGCTGCTGAGCGGCCCTCCTGGAAGCGGTAAATCCATGACGGCCAGGAGAATTCCGGGGATCCTTCCGGAGATGACCCGGGAAGAGCAGTATGAAGTGTCGGTGATCTATTCCGTTTCCGGCCTGCTGACGCCGGAGATGCCGGCTGTGCGCGAAAGGCCTTTCCGCGCTCCGCATCATTCCCTTTCGCCGCAGGCGCTCTGCGGGGGAGGACGGATCCCGAAACCCGGGGAAATCTCCCTGTCTCATCGGGGCGTTCTCTTCATAGATGAGCTCCCGCTGCTTCCCCCGCATCACCTTGAAATGCTTCGCGCTCCGCTGGAAGACCGGACGATCCGGATTTCCCGGTCCTTCGGTTCCTGCGTCTTCCCCGCGGACTTCCTTTTTGTGGCGGCCATGAATCCCTGCCCCTGCGGGTATTATCCGGATATGGAGAAATGCCGGTGCAGCGAGCGGGAAATCCGGAATTATATGGCGCGGATCAGCCAGCCGATTCTGGACCGGATCGATGTACGGGTGGAGGTCCCGGCCATCCGTTACAGGGACCTTCAGGGCGAAAATCCCCGGGGGAGCCAGACAGAGCGGATGAGGAAGCAGGTTTCCGCGGCCTTTGAAATTCAGAAGGAACGGTACAGGGAGCTGGGATTCTGCTTCAATTCCCAGATCCCGCCGGCTGAAATCGACCGGTTCTGCCGGCTGAGCCCCGACGCGGAAAAACTGCTGGCCGGGATGTTTGACCGTCTGTCCCTCAGCGCGAGAGGGTATCACCGGATCCTGCGGCTTTCCCGGACAATTGCGGATCTGGAAGGAGCCGGTCCGATACGGGAAGAGCATGTGAGCGAGGCGCTCTGTTATCGCCAGAAGGTATCTTTTTAAGCGCGCAAAAAGGAGAGCCGTGGAAGGAAGCCGATACAATCCGCCAGAGACAGCAATGAAAATTACGGAAAGGAGAGCCATGGAAGAAAGACAGACCATACGATATTTTAAAAATACCTGCAGGGACTATCCCCAGATCCTGAACCGTTATGAACGGATGCCGGAAGGACTGTATCTGCTGGGAGCCTTTCCGGATCCGGAGCGCCCGTCCGTCGCCATTGTCGGTGCGCGCAGCTGCAGTGAGTACGGCCGGAGCGAAGCCGTCCGGTTTTCGAAGGTGCTGGCAGCGGCGGGCGTTCAGATTATCAGCGGAATGGCACTGGGAATTGACTGCGCGGCACACGAAGGCGCGCTGGAAGCGGGCGGGCGGACCTTTGCGGTCCTTGGCTGCGGCGCGGATATCTGTTATCCGGCATCCAAACGGAATCTGTACAGGCGGATTCCTCAAAACGGAGGGATTCTTTCCGAATATGAGTCCGGGACACCGGCCATGGCTCACCATTTTCCCGTTCGGAACCGGATTATCAGCGGACTTGCGGATGCGGTGCTGGTGATCGAGGCCCGGCGAAAGAGCGGCAGCCTGATAACGGCTTTTCACGCGATTGAACAGAATAAAACACTCTACGCCCTTCCCGGAAGAATCCGTGAGAGCCTCTCGGAAGGAACCAACGACCTGATCTGCCAGGGCGCCGTCCCTTTGATCTCCCCGGAACAGGTCCTCCGGGATCTGGGAGTGCCGGTTCCGGAAGAACAGGAACCGGAGAAAGGCGT
>CADBNG010000123.1 GCA_902795985.1 uncultured Lachnospiraceae bacterium | reverse complement strand
CCTTCCGTAACCACCGAAAAATGGAAAATCGGCCGGTCCACCCGCAGAATTCTCAGCTCGTGGGGAAGGTTCGGCGGAATAAAAATCAGGGAACTGGAGTCGATGGTATGGGGCTCGCCGTCAATAACGACTTCAATATGCCCGTGCAGATTATAGGGATCTTCCGGATCCGTGCCGAAAAACCCGATAATCTCCGCGGAATTATGGGCATGCTCCGCGAAAATCGGATCGATCTCCGGCACTTTGTTGTACCAGGAGATGTTCATCTGGAAGGCGCCCGGAACGATATTATCGTCAATCCAGAGCACCCGTTTTGCAAAGTTCTGATAGATTTCCTTAAAATCCGGAGCCATGGGCGGCTCATACTGCAGCGTACGGACGATCAGATGATCGTATTTTCCTTTATTCTCTCCCATAATTGCACCTCTGTCTGCTTCATGTAATCAGAATCCTGATTCTATTATAGTATTCCCCCGAAACTCAGGCAAATAACTCTTTGTTCCGCCATTTATACGAAATGTGTATAAATAAAACAGGCCCCTCCTTTCCCGCAGCCGTGATTCTGTGATACAATAACGGAGCAGCTGCGGTAAAAAGAAACAAAAGCGAGGACTATGATGAATTTACAGGACTGGGAATCCCGTTATTACAATACTGTTGACACTCGAAAGCGAAGGGAAATTCTGAACGAAAGGATCGCTTCCGGCGAAGAGTCGGAGGAACTGGAACTGATCCGGAAGCTGTTTGATGAACGCTATATTCCCCAGGAAAAAGAACCCGAAAGGGTCGATCACATGCTCCGCGGAATCGTCTTCATGAAGCTGGAAAGCAAAAGCTACCGGGTGACGAAAACCCCGAAAAAGATCGTGGATTCCATCACCAGTGATCTTGGCATGCCCACCGTGCTTTCCGCCGGGACGCAGGGCCGGAGGATCTGGTTCCTGGAACTCAAACATGCCTTAAAAACTTACATTTCATCCTGCCTGAGCGACTCCGGCTACACCTCCTTCATCTGGGGGTTCGGAAAACTGAAGGAGGAGCAGGTGGCATCCAAAATCGCCCGGGATATCCATTATATCGGCTGGAAGGCGCCCAAAGCCCTGCAGCAGGAAGATAACCTGGCGCTGCTCCGGAGTGCTGCCGGGGAAGCTTACACGGAAATGTTCCCGAAATATGCCGATCTTCTGCAGACCCTGATTGAACAGAAGAAATAATCCGGGAAGCGGCAAAGGATTGCTGACAGGAGGGACGTATTGGCCTGTTGTCTGGTTTCGCCAAACAGACGACAGACCAATACGTCCCTCCTTTTATTTTCGCAGGAAAGAGTCCCTGAATCCGAAAAAAGGAGACTTCACTGCAGATTCACAGTGAAATCTCCCTTTTTCTGTCACGAAACGGTTTTATTCCGCTTCCAGAATCGTCTCCGCGACGTAATGGTCTGTATCCGCTTTCGCCGACAGCTTCACGGTCTTATAGCCGGGGAACGAAATCTCGATTTCATAATCCGCTCCCACCGTCAGGTCCTCGAATTCCCAGTCGCCGAAATAGTTGGTCTTTCCTTCAATCACTTCGCCGCTCTGAACATTGGTCAGGACAATTTTCGCTCCGTCCGCCGGATCCTCGCCGGTCTCATCTCCCGGGAGATAAACGCTTCCGGCAAGAAAAACCGTGGGCAGATTCAGGTATACCACGTTGGTATCCACACCTTCCAGTCCGGGAAGCGGGGTTACCTTATTGGCAGCGATGACCTTGCTGACCGTGCTTTCCGGATCGTCCAGGTCGCCGAAGAACAGGGCTCCGTTCGGGCAGGCTTCCACGCAGCGGGGCTCTTTATAGCCTTCATCCAGCAGATGGGCGCACATCGTGCACTTCTGGGGAATCTGAAGATCTTCATTCCAGAAAATGCCGCCCACCGGGCTGGCTTCCGCCAGTTCTTTATGGCCTTTCGCCTTCTCCGGATCGATGTACTCGATGCCGTCCTCCCGGCGGACCATGATTCCCTCTTCCACTGCCTTGTTGAAAGCCGGGATATCCAGGCTTCCGCAGATCACCGGAACGTTATGGGTTTTGATCCGGCGGTTGTCGTCGCCCCGTTCTTTGCTGCAGATATTGACCCAGAACTGGCCTTCATGGGGCTGCGGCGCGGAAACCGGTGTCGCGAATCCGCAGTGCTCATCCTTGCAGGCCATAAAACAGTTGTAGCAGGCCATGCAGCTGGCCGTATTGATTGCGATTCCGTAACGCATTATTTCACCTCCCCGCAAGAAGCGCTGTAGATCTCTTCGTATTTCTTCTCCGGATAGTCGTAGACCTGTTCAATAATGGTGCGCATGTTCTCCGCGCCTTCACCGGCCTTTTCCAGAAGCCCGCTCAGAACCATTCCGGGAACCAGCGGCTCTTTGTACACTTCCATTTCCACAAGCGTTGAATTCGGGGTCATGCCCGGAATATGTCTGCCTTCGATCATTCCCGGCGATGTCAGGACATTGGCGCAGCCGCCCTTGTCGATGCTGACTTTTCCGGGATCGGCCGGCTCATACATGCCGGAGGAACCGTAAAGATGCACGGTGTGCTCTTCCAGACGGTTGGTGACCTTTGCCATGCACAGGATCTCGCCGCGGTCGTTCCAGACACGGACGATATCCCGGTCCTTGATGCCCCGTTCCGCCGCGCGTTTGGGATGGATACGGATGATGGCATACGGCATGCCGTCCACCACCTGACGGTGCTCCGGGACCTCCCACAGCCATTTGGCGTGCTGGTCATACTGGGTATGGAAACCGAAGCGCGGATGCGGGCAGATCAGATGCAGTTTGTATTTATCATAGAGCGGGGATTCATGTCCCTCACGGCTCGGCTTGTAGAATGCCATCGGGCCGCGGACCGGATCATCCGGCTCTTTCTCGGTAAGAAGTTCGGAAACGAATTCGATCTTTCCGGTGCGGGTTCCCAGCTTGCCCTCTTTCATGCACTCGTCACGGACCATCTTGCACTCCGTGCCCTCGGCAAACCAGCGAAAGGCCCATCTTCTCTCCCAGTTTTCCGGAACGCCCGGAATATAGTAGCCTTTCTCCTTGAACTCTTCCCAGCCGATGCGTTTGGAAAGGTCGGAGCACTCCCAGAATCTCTTTGCCCAGCCTTCTTCATCCCGGCCTTCGGTATAGTCTTCGCCGAAGCCCAGACGCTCTGCCAGCTGCGAGAAGATCCAGTAGTCGCTCTGTGATTCGCCAAGGGGCTCGATCGCCTTCTTCTGATAAACGATGACCTGCCAGTTGTTGCCGGTCTGTCCGTGAGAAGCGTAGCCGCTGTTACCGCTGGAGCAGAACTCGCCGATATCGGTTCTTTCCAGGTTCGTGCAGGCCGGAAGAACAACGTCGCAGAATTTTCCTTCCGGAGTCAGGTGCATATCCTGGCTGACGGTGAACTCGAGTTCCGGGCTGTGATACATATCGGACCATTTATTGGTGTTGATCATAGTTCCGAAGAAGTTTCCGCCGTAGCGGTACAGCAGATGAACTCTGCTGCAGCCCGGCAGCGGATATACGTGATGGTTGAACTGCTGTTCCAGGCTCTGTCCGCAGAAACCGTCGCCGTTCCACTCGTCATGGCCGTTTAAGACGGCCTCCGGAAGG
>CADBNG010000122.1 GCA_902795985.1 uncultured Lachnospiraceae bacterium | reverse complement strand
TCCGTACATTATGATGGCAAGTGTCCTCGGTATAGGCGTCGCGCTCAGGACCAGGACATGGGGCTGCATCCCGTCCTGTTTTCCCTTTTCTCCAAGCGTGCTTCTCTGCCGCACGCCGAAACGGTGCTGTTCATCCGTAATAACCAGGGCGAGCCGGTGATATTCCACCTTTTCCTGGATCAGGGCGTGCGTCCCGATGATCATCTTCGTCCGGCCGCTTCGTATGCCTTCATAAATTTCCCTTTTTTCCTTCGCCGTGCATGATCCGGTCAGCAGAACCGGGAGTCCGGCCTGTGGGCAGACCTGCCCGATCAGGGAACAAAGGGAACGGTAATGCTGTACTGCCAGCACTTCGGTCGGCGCCATAAGAACGCTCTGCGCACCGTTCCGGCACATCACCAGCATCATCAGGAAGCAGAGGATCGTTTTTCCGCTGCCCACGTCGCCCTGAATCAGGCGATTCATCAGCCGGCCGTTTTTCACGTCGTCCAGCAGTTCGTCCAGTACCCTTTTCTGGGCGTTCGTCAGTTCATAAGGCAGCGCGGACTGAACTTCGTCCACAACGGAAACGTCTATAACGGAAAACCCTTCGGCCTGTTCTTCGCTCCGGCGCAGTAAACGGATTCCGAGAAGGAAAAGAAGGAATTCATCAAAGATGATCCGGTTCCTCGCCTGCCGGAGCCGCTCCGTATCCCGGGGAAAGTGGATATTGTAAAGCGCTTCGCTCCTGACACATAAGGATTGCTCCCGGCGAAGAGATTCGGGCAGATAATCGTCGATTTCATACCGTTCAAAAATCTGGCGGACCGCTTTCTGAACGGTTTTATTGGAGAGGCCGGCCGTCAGCGGATAAACCGGCTGCACCGAGCTCTCAACGGCCTCATACGCGGCCGGCGTAAAAATCTCCGGATGCTCCATATGCCAGCGTCCGGTCCGTCTCGTCACAACGCCGCGCAGCACAAAGACCGCGCCCCGCTTTAAGACTTTCCGGAGATAAGGGAGATGGTACCAGATCACCTCCAGCAGCTGGAAGTCCTGCTGAACGGTCAGGATTGTCACCGGCGTCCGTCCTCCGGTACGGAGGGTCGGCGCCTTTGTCACCGTAATACGGACCGCCATTTTCTCCCCGCTTTTCAGTTCGTCCAGAGAGACGGCCCGGCCGTAGGGATCGTAGGCTCTCGGATAAAAATGAAGAAGCTGATTGAGACTGGTCACGCCGACCTTCTCAAACAGCTTTTCACTCTTTTCGCCGATGCCCTTTAAAACAGAGAGCTTTTCTCCGTTCAAAAGGGCATTCGATGAGCGGTTCTTTTCCATTCGCTTAACTGTTTACTCCACCGAAATAACGCAGTAATACACCGGCTGTCCGCCATGATGCACTTCAATATCACAGTAGATATCGCTTCCCTTCAGGCGTTCGGCAAGAGCACCGGCCCCGGCCTCATCAAAGCCTTCGCCGTAATAAATGCTGATCAGTCCGGTCTCGTCGTCGACCATCAGCCGGGTGCCTTCCATCGCGACTTCCGTGATGTCGTTCCCGACGGCCAGGATGCCTTCGTCGCCGACGGCCATAATATCCCCTTCGTGAATCTCGTGACCGTTCAGGAACGAGTCGCGGATCGCATAGGTCACCGAAACGGTTTTAACGGTGGCGATCATTTCCTTCATCGAAGTCTCGTTCTCTTCGGCCGAAAGGGAAGCGTCAAAGAACAGCATGGCCGTAATTCCCTGGGGAACCGTTTTCGACGGAATCACGATAACCTTTTTGTCCTCCGTCAGATCCGCCGCCTGATTCGCGGCAAGAATGATATTGGAATTATCCGGAAGGATGAAAATGGTCCGGGCATTGATCTTCCCAATCGCTTCCAGGAAATCATCGGTGCTGGGGTTCATGGTCTGTCCGCCGGAGATTACGATATCCACGTTCAGGTCCCGGAAAATCGATCCGAACCCTTCGCCGGCCGCTACGGAAATAAATCCGTAATCCTTCGGCTCTTCCATCACCGGAGCGGGCTGCAGCGCGTCATCTTTCTTTTCCCCGGCCGCGGGTTTCACCACGTCCGGAGAACCGTCCAGCGCCGCCCCGCCGAGTCCGAGAAGCTCTCTGTGCTCCTCGCGCATATTGTCGATCTTGATGCGGGTCATCTCCCCGAAGGTCAGGGCCTTCTGCAGAACGGTGCCCGGCTCATTCGTGTGGACGTGGATCTTGATAAACTCGTCGTCCGCCACAAGGACGATGGAATCTCCCATGCCGTCCAGGAATTCCTTAAGGCCCGCAATCTGTTCATCCGGTACCGGTTTTACCAGGTTGATGATAAATTCGGTGCAATAGCCGAATTTAATCTCCGCTTCCGCTGCTGCGGGGGCGGATTTCTGGGCCGTTTTGTTCATTTTCGCCGCGGCATTGCGGATTTCCTCATCGATCTCCGGCGTTTTGCCGAGCATGCAGGCATGTATGCCCTTCAGGAACAGGATCAGTCCCTGTCCGCCGGCGTCCACGACATTCGCCTGCTTCAGGACCGGAAGCATATCCGGCGTTCTTGCCAGCGTGTCTTCTCCCTGTCTGATCACCGCATCAAGATAATCCTCCGCGGAGAGACCCGCTCCGGCCAGCTCGCTCCCTTTTTCCGCCATTTCCCGGGCTACGGTCAGAATCGTGCCTTCTTTCGGCTTCATAACCGCTTTATAAGCGGTCTCCACCGCCTTGGCAAAGCCTTCGGCCACATCGGGAATGGTCAGTTCAGCTGAATTCTGCGCGCTCCTTGTGAATCCGCGCAGCAGCTGGGAAAGAATAACCCCCGAGTTGCCCCGCGCCCCGCGCAGCGATCCTTTGGAGATCGCCTTGCATACGCTTTCCATATCGGGATCCGTGACCTGTGAAACCTCGTTCACGGCCGAAAGAAGCGTCATGGTCATATTCGTTCCGGTATCGCCGTCCGGGACAGGGAACACATTGAGTTCGTCCACCCATTCCCGGTTCGCTTCCAGATTTCTCGCGCCGGCAAGAAAATACTTTTTGATCATGCCGGCATCTACTGCTTTAAAAGACAATTGATCGTCCTCCAATCCAGGTTCAGTCTATTACACGCACACCGTCCACAAAGACGTTGACCTTCTCGATCTTCATCCCCGTAAACTCCTCGACCTGATATTTGACATTGCTGATCAGGTTTTCCGCAACAGCGGAAATCGTAATGCCATAGGCCAGGATAACGTGGAAATCCAGCGTGATCCTGTTGTTTTGTATCGTAACGTTGATTCCGTGCTTGAGACTGTCTCTCCTGAGCAGACGGACGATGCCGTCTCTCATATTCACTGCAGCCATTCCAACGATGCCGAAGCACTCGCAGGCCACGCTGCCGGCGTAAGAAGCGATCACGTCGGGATCAATCATGACCTGTCCCAGTTCCGTATCCATTCGTCCTTTCATCAGCTGACTCCTCCTATGTCATATGTTTAATCAGTATAAACCATCCACTGGAAAAAGAAAAGAAGTTTTAATCGCGTATAATTTCTTCTTGCAAAACCGTTTTACTTCTGTTAAAATACCATTTGCTGCGAGCCGGGACAGCCGGGCTCATACTTTTTGTGAAGGAGGTGCAATCATGGCTAAATGTACAATATGCGGAAAAGGCGTGTACTTTGGTAACAACGTCAGCCATTCTCATAGAAGATCCAACAAGATGTTCAAGCCTAACATCAAGCATGTACGTGTTGTATGTGAAGGCGGCGGAACGAAAAAGATGTACATCTGTACTTCCTGCCTGAAGAGCGGCTACGTAGAGCGCGCATAATACGCTCCCTTATTCAAGAACCAGGACCACCGGCTGAGCCGGTGGTTTTTTCATACGTTATTCCCGCAGAAATCCGATATTTGTGAAACCGGCTGATTCAGAATGCAGCGGACGGAACAGCGGCGGCGTCCGCTTCTGAAGCACTTTATTTATCTTTCTCCATTCTCCGCACGGACAATCTGCACAAGATTCGTATGCTGGGGATTGCCCCGGGCAAGCGGTGTGGGATGCTGTGAAGTCAGCACGTTGATCGACCCGCGGCGGCAGACTCCGTTTTCATCCGGGGAGTACCAGGCTCCCTGGGCTGCCGCGGCCGTTCCTTTAAGGATCCGTTCCGTGATATGCGCCGGCAGGATCATTTTTCCCCGCTCATTATAAACCAGCACGGCATCTCCCTCTTCCACTCCCCTTTCCCCCGCGTCTTCCGGATGCATCCAGACGCGCTGGGGATCGATTTTTTCCATTTCCCCGTTATTATCATGAATGCTGTGGCAGCGGCGTTTCGTATGCCAGCCGATCAGCTGGAGGGGGTACTGTTCCCTTTTCGGATCCTGCGGACCTTCGGGCGGTTCCATGTAGCGCGGGATCGGCGGGAAAGGTTCTTCAAATTCCATCCCGGCCGCTGCCGCGGAATAGAGTTCGATCCGCCCGCTCCGGGTCGGGAAAGGATATCTTTGCGGATCCGCCGCTTCTTTTTCAAAAGCAATGTACGGGCGCTCCTCCGGCTTTTCCCAGAGACCGATCTCTTTCAGTGTCCCAAGATCCGGGATCTCCGGGTCGTCCGCCCGGGCCCCGTCCAGAATCTGTTCCAGCCATTTTTCCTTCGTCCTGCCCCAGGTAAATTCCCGGTACAGCCCCAGCCGTTCCGAAAGATCCGCCAGCCAGTCGTATTCAAACCGGCTTTCATAAAGGGGCTCCACGGCTTTGGACGAGTAACCGATCCGTCCGCCGAAATGCCAGGACGCCGTAATGTTTTCACACTCGAACATGGAAACGCCCGGCAGAAGGATGTCGGCAAATTTCGCGCTGGGCGTCAGGAACAGATCGCTGGCCAGGATAAACTCACATTTATCCGTATCCCGCAGCAGCGCAGCGGTCCGGTTGATGTCGCTGTGCTGGTTGATCAGGGTATTGCCCGCCAGGCTGAAAATCATTTTAATATCGGAAGTCAGCCGTTCCCCGCCGGTCACGCCCTGAAGAGTCGTCATGCTTCTGCCGTGGTCCACGGCATCCGTCCAGCGAAACACCGGTATTCTCTCTCTTACGGGATTCTTCACGAAAGGCATGCCCAGCCGGAACGGAGAAGGCGTATAGCCGGTTCCGGCAGCCCAGCCGCCGGGGACTCCCACATTGCCGGTCATGCAGGCCAGTAAAATGGCTCCTCTTGCGCTTTGTTCACCGTAAGCGTGACGCTGCGCCCCGTAACCCTGTATCAATGCCGCTGGTTTGGCCGTTCCGTATAAAACGGCAAGTTCCCGGATCTCCTCCGCTGGAATACCGGTAATGGTCTCTGCCCATTCCGGTGTCTTTTCCACTCCGTCGGTCTTTCCGGTCAGCCAGGACAATACGCTCGCCCCTTCCGGAGCCCCCTCCGGCAGATGTTCTTCATCAAAGCCGATGCAGCAGCGGTCCAGAAACGCTTTATCGGCCAGGCCTTCTTTCCATACGGTCAGAGCCATGGCATCGAACAGGGCGCTGTCCGTCGCCGGGCGGATCGGGATCCACCGGGCTCCCAGCGCATCGATCGTATCGCTTCGCCGCGGATCGACCGATATAACGGGAACCCCGTTCTCCACGGCTTTTTTCAGATAATACAGGGTACAGCTGTCAAACCGGCTTTCCGCCGGATTGTGTCCCGAAAGAAGGATCATCCGGCTGTCCGGCCAGGTGGAAGGACTGCTCCCGGTACAGCCTGTGCCGTACATCAGGGCGCTTGCGTGTTCAATACAGGCGTTGGAATAATTGTTGTAGGAATCCAGAAAGCCGCCGTCCAGGCTCAGGAGACGCTTCACGAGCTGTTCCGGACTGAGAACGGCGCTGACGCCGGTAGAATAACAGACAAAACGGGAGGCCGGGCCGTATTGATCCCGGATCCGGATCCAGCGTCCGGCGATTTCATCCAGGGCCTCTTCCCAGCTGATCGGGGCAAACGCTCCTTCCCCCCGTTCCCCCGTCCGGATCATGGGCTGCCGCAGACGCTGCTCATTCAGAAACGTCTTATGGTAATTCAGTCCCCGTGCGCAGGCTGTAAACGAAGGAAGCCCCGGCCGTTCCGACGGCGCCGGGGTGGACATGCGGACGACCCGGCCGTCCTGTACATGAGCATACAGAAGGCAGCGGCCGCCGCAGTTATTCTGTCCGGTGACGGGAACAATTCTTTCCCCCATCCTGGCTTTGTCCCCTGTTTTACTGCTGCTCATAGACCGGCCGGAAGGCATCGAACGTCTTTTTCATCCCGGTTTCGATATCGGTGTACGTCACTCCCAGTTCCTTGCAGACCAGGCTTCCGTCAAAGCGCTCGCTTTCCGCCTCGGTCAGAGGGAACGGCAGCGGGATATTCCGGGCAATCACGTCCCGGACGGTCACAGGAACAAGGTTTTCCGCTTTCAGCCCGGAAACCTTCTCCAGGACTGTCAGGAATTTACCGTAATCCAGCACTTCCGGCGCGCTGACGTTAAAGGCCCGGTTATCCGCGGCGTCGTTTTCGATGCATGCCGAAATGATCTCCGCTACATCCGTCACATAAGCCATCTGGAAGCTTCCGGAGGCATCCGTCGGCTGATAGACCGGCTCTTTCCGGATCAGGTTCCGGATGTATACCGATTCCCTCGGCGCGTAATTATACGGGCCGTAAATAAAAGCCGGGCGGAGAATCGTATAAGCAAAGCCCTGCTCCTTCGCCGCTTCAGCCAGTTCGTCCTCCAGCAGTTTCTTTTTATAGGTATACAGGCCGACCGGATCCTCCGGACGGGTATCCTGCCGTTCGCATTCCTCGTTCAGGACGGCTCCCGTACGCTTGTAGACGTCCGCCGTGCTCATATAGATATATTTTTTGGTGGAAACGGAAAGATTCTCCAGAACCTTCCGGATATCCAGCGGTTCGTACGCGCAGAAATCCACAACGGCATCAAAACGGCCTTCCGCCCCGCAGTTTTTCAGGCTCACGGGATCCGTCCGGTCGGCTTTGACCTCCCGCACGGTCTCTCCCAGATATTTCATCGAAAACCGGCCGCGGTTGAGGAAAGTCAGTTCATACCCTTTGCGGCTTCCTATAATCGCAAAAACTCTTCCGGCGAAATAAGTGCCGCCGATCACCAGTATCTTCTTTCCCATTGTCTCTCCTTTCCTTCCGTCCGGTCAGGCTTCTTCATCAAACAGTTTCTGTATGCGCAGCGCCTGGATATACTTCCGTTTCGCAAACGGCAGCGCTTTTTCATCTTTTCCTTCCAGATAGCGTTCCGAAAGTGAAACGCTTCCGGTTCCGCGGATTCTTTTGTCCGCATAAAACACCACGCTTTTTTCGGAGATTCTCTCTTCCCCTTCAGGGAGCTCCATATGATCCCCGACGATCGGAGCGATCAGGGGATACCCTTCCTTCATCAGGATGGCCGCGCCGGCCTTCGCGTGTTTTTTTTCGGTACGGGCAATATCGTGCAGCATTGCGGCGGAGCGAACCGCTTCGAGATTGAGCCCGTATCCTTTCCGGTTCTGTTCTTTTGCGATCCGGACCGCTTCCTCAGCCACGGCACGGCAATGTGCCCGGACATGCTCCGGGGTATTGTATTTGTCGAACAGCCGGCTGCATTCTCCGTTATCCGGAAAAGCCTTTCTGCCCTCCGCAGCCGGAACATCCCCGGCTGCAATGACGCTCCCGTCCTCTTCCGTCAGAAACGCATGGACAGATCCGTAGCCGCAGGGCAATTCCAGCGCCTCCTTCTCACCGCACAGGCCAAGGTCCGCATACAGCGTCCGGATCACGCCGCGGTGCGTAAAGATCAGCAGGTCACCGAACGGCTGCCGTTCCAGCTGATTTCTCAGTGCGTTCATACTCCGGACCGCGGCGGACGCAAAGCTTTCCCCGCCGGGGAACGGCTCGTTCCAGGGATCTTCACCCCTTTTCGCATACCGTTCCGGCCAGCGCTCCCTGATTTCCTCAAAGGTTCTCCCGTCCCATTCCCCGGTATCGATCTCGGCGAAGCCCGGGTCAATAAAAAAGGACAGGCAGGAACCGGTCCCCGAAGAAAAGCCTGCGGCTTCGGATGTTTCGATACACCTCCGCAGCGGGCTGGAAATCACCTGCGTCCCGGAAACCGGCTGCAGGACCTTTTTCAGGCGCAGGGCACTGATTCTTCCCTTTTCGGAAAGCGGAAGGTCTCTTCTCCCCAGGCAGGTTTTTCTTCCTTCCGGGAAAGCCGGTTCTTCATGACGGATCAGAAGGATCGTACGCATCTTGTTTTCCTGAGATCTGTTCGTAATAGGCTTTCAGCCGTTCATAGTCATCGGGCGTATCCGCATCCATATACGCTCCGGGATCCGGACACGGCACCGGGCATCTTCCGCCCAGGGAATCCAGCGCGCCGGCCAGCCCTCCCGGTCCTTCATAGGAAAGAATCCGGGGAATCAGCTCCGCGTCGAAAGCCGCCGGATGCCCGAATGTTCCCTGGTGTTCCGGAACGCAGACCGGCGCTTCCGACTCCGCCACGGTACGAACGGTATCCATACTGTAAAGCGGCGCGTCTGCCGGAGCAAATACGACCCTTTCGCAGCGTCCCTGCAGTCTTTTCAGCCCGAGCCGGATCGAATCGAGCATCTGGGTCGTCTGATAGTCCGGGTTCCGGACGCATTCCACGGGAAGATCCGCCACGCTCTCTTCCACTGCCCGTGCTTCCCGGCCTGTGACGATTACAATCGGGGAAACGCCCGCCGCAAGAAAGGTCAGAATTCCCCGGCGAAGAAGCGTTTCGTCCCCCAGCGGGAGCAGGGGCTTTAACGCGCCCATCCGGCTGGAACGGCCGGCGGCCGCGATGAGTCCACCCGTCTTTTTGCCCGGCAGAATCTGTTCCGTATGAATCACCGCTTCCAGTCCTTTTCGCCGCAGCCCCGGCCGGAACGCACCATTATGAGCTGCGCCGCGATGCTCACGGCGATCTCTTCCGCCGTATCCGCGCCGATGTTCAGGCCGATGGGCGATACGACATTGGCAAAGTCTTCTTCCGTATAACCGTCGGCAAACAGTTTGCTCCGGACAAAATTCTGTTTCCGGGCGCTGCCGATCACGCCGATATACCGTGCTTCGGTTTTCATGACCTGGCGCTGGATTTCGTAATCATCCTTATGGCCGTGGGTCATGATGCAGATATAATCCGCATCGGTGATCCGCTCGGTCAGCGCGGAAATATCCGCCGGATTGATCCGGCAGGTTTTCGCCCCGCCGAAAAGGGCCGGATCCGTAAATTCCTCCCGGTCGTCCGCAACGGTGCACTCAAAGCCCAGTTTCACCAGAATCGGCGCAAGCGCCTGGGAAATGTGTCCGCCGCCGAACAGATAAACCTGCCCGTCGTCCATGAGCCGCCGCGCAAAAAAGCGCCGGCCGGCCGTCTCATAAACCGCCGGAAGCCTTTTCAGTTCCGGGTACAGTTCTTCCGGAAGATCTCCGGTGATCAGCCCGTCCTTTTCGCTGTAAAGGGAGAAAGCGCCGTTCCCGGATACTTCCATCACAAACCAGGCCTGCTGCCCGTTTTCAATCCGGGCCAGGGCGGTCCGGATCGTTTCCTTCACGGATTCGTCCTCAGCCGAAATGTAGCGGAACCAGACGTCATTGTCCCCTCCGCATACCATACCGATATCCGACGTATCATTCGGATACAGGCGGAAAGTCTCCAGCACGGACTTCTTTTCTTTCAGGAGCTGTAATGCTCTCTGTTCGCTTCGGAGTTCAACCGCTCCGCCGCCGATCGTGCCGAACAGACGCCCGTCCGAAGAAACAGCCATGGCAAAGCCTTCCCTTCCCGGGGTATGCCTTTCGCCGGAAACAATGGTGACAAGCACCAGATCCCGGCCTTCGCCCAGCGCGCGGTTAACGACCTGTAATAGATTCTTCATCTCAGTCTGCCAGCCCTTCGTCCTTTGCCGGTTCTTCCGCTGATTTTCCGAAGGGGAATTTCCCGTCCGTAAATTTATTCACGAGATCCGGTACCATGTCCATGATCTTGCCGATCGCGTCGGAGCTCTTTACGCTCACCATCTTCGTTCCGTTCGGAGTGACGACCAGGATCGCCGCCGGCGAGATCTTGGCGCCCAGTCCGCCGCCGCCCTTGCTCTGGCTGCTGCTGCTTCCGAAATCGCCTGCGCCGACGCCGAAGGAGACCTCCGAAAGCGGCACGAGAATGTTATCTCCGACCTTGATCGGTTCGCCTACGACCGTCTTGGAGTTCAGATAACCGTCCACATTTTTCAGCAGGGCTTCCACGTTTTCATTAATGACCGACATTTACTTACCTCCTTGCTTTTTGTTTCTTCGGTATTCTGCCCATGGCAGCTTTGACTTCTTTGTTGAAGTATATCTTCAATCCGCAGATTAAGACGATGATCAGCATGATCCTCCCTTTGATCCACAGATCACATTCGAATACCACCTCTGTGAAATCCGGCTGGATCTTCAGTTTTTCCGGGATAAGCGGATAAACGGAACAGACCGCCGCCAGGATCCTGCCCGTCAGGGACGGATCCTCAAATCCGAAATGCACAAAACCTTCGATCTTTTTCGGCAGGACGTGCCGGATCAGCCGGAACAGGGTCTTCTTTACGGCCTGGAATGCCGAATAGACCTTCAGGGCGAGCCGGATCTTTTCGATGACTCCAAGAACCCTGTTTTTGATCTTTTCGATCAGAGGGACCCCTTCGCCTTCCTCATAGATATCCCGGCGCGCTTTTTTCTTTCCCTTCTTGACTTTGATCTCGTGTTTCGCGGCGGCTTTCGCGTCTTTGGCGACCTGCCGGTCCGCTTTCTCGCCCGGCATGATGACCGGCTGGTTCTCGGCTTTCTCCCGTTCTTTCTGTTTCTTCTTTTCCTTCCTCTTTTCACCGGTCAGCAGTCCCTTCAGGGAGCGCCCTGCGACTTTCACGTCCCAGTCCAATTCCCCTCCGGTAAAAGAAACGGTCACATGCAGGAAACGGAACAGCCAGCAAACCTCGGCGTTAACGGCAAACTCCCCGTTCTTTACGACATGCGCGCGGTAGACAAACGGCAAAAACAGCAGCAAAAGAAGCAGCACGATGACAATGCCGAGAAAAACAAGTAATATTATCCCGATCTTGGAAAGGATCATCCTCTGCCGATATTTCCCCCGTCATCCCGGCATCCGGCGCCGTTATTCTTCCGGCCGGATCCGTTCTTCAAAATAAGCCCGGATATTCAGGCTGTTCGTTTTCCGATAAACATCCTTCGCGATCGCCTGGAACAGTGTGAGTGCCTCCTCCCTGCCCGCCGCGATGCCGATGACCGGCTGCAGCCGTCTGCGAAGCGCGGGCATGTACAGATAAATGCTGTCAAAGATGTCCAGCTGCTCTTTCGGATTCGACGAAAGGGTGATCAGAAAGACACCCGGCAGGAAACGCTCCTGCTCGACGCTCTGGTAGATGCGGTCGAACATCAGCGCGGCCTTCTGTCCGATATAGAGTTTGTCATACCACTGGGCCATCTGTCAGGAAAACCACCTTTCAAAGCAGGCGCGCGCGATCCACTGCGCAGGCGACTCATCCGGACCCGCTTCTTCCACAATCACTGCTACTACTATATCATTTTGTCCGGTATTTGAAAATCCTACAAACCAGGAATGAGAATAGCCTTCATCGTTGTCGTATTCCGCCGTTCCGGTCTTACCGCAGATGTTCCAGGGAAGATCTGTCAGCGCTCCGGCCGTTCCCCGTTCGACGACGGCGCGCATCAGCTGCTTCATAATCGTCGCTTCTCCGGAGCTCATTACCCTTCCGAGTTCTACCGGCATATTGTCCTCGACCATCGTCCCGCTGCTGCTGAGAATGTGGCTGATAAAGCCCGGTCGCATCATCACTCCGTCGTGATATACGGCCTGCGCGATCAGGGCCATCTGGAGAGGACTCGCCATCGTGTCTCCCTGGCCAATGGCCGTCTGCATGGTCAGGCCGTCCTCATACTGGTTTTCCAGTTCGAAGGAACAGACGGACGTCGGCAGCTCCGTAATGAAATTCCTGTTGAAGCCCAGCCGTTCCGCCGTTTCCTTCAGCGCGGTGTCGGAAAGGCACTGGGTCGCGATATAGGAAAAAGCGCAGTTGCAGGAATTGGCAAAGGCATCGGCCAGGGATTCCTGCCCGTGGACCGCGCCGTTGCTGCAGTGCATGGTATAAGAACCCGCTGTGTATTCACCGGTACATTCAAACGTAAAGTCGGACCAGTCGTCCGGGTGCTCATGAATGAACGCCAGGGCGGTAACCATTTTAAACGTCGATCCGGGTTCATAAAGGCCCTGCAGGGCACGGTTCAGGAAGGGGCTGCCCGAATCTTCGGTATTTAAGGCTTCCCAGTCTTCATAAACCGTATTCGGATCAAAATCCGGCTTACTGATGCAGGCCCGCACTTTCCCGGAGTTGGCGTCCAGCACAATCACGGCGCCCTTCCTGTCGCCCAGCGCTTCATACGCCGCGGTGCTGATGCCGGGATACAGGGTCGACACCAGATTGTCCGCGTAGTTTTTCTGGTCGTTCAGATCATTTTCCACCTGCTCCAGCAGGCCCTCATGGGACTGGAGCAGCACGCTGTTCTGCGTGGCTTCAAGCCCCGCAGCGCCATAATCCGAATAACCGACGGTATGGGCAAAAAGGCGGCCGTAAGGATAAACCCGGTATTCGTTTCCTTCTTCGTTCGTTTCCGTATAGGCCACCGGATCCCCGGAAAGGGCCAGGATGGATCCCCGGACCACGTCCCTGGAATACAGCTCCTGATGCCGGTTGTAAGGGCTGGCCTGCAGTTCCTCGCTCTTTACCAGCTGGAAATAGACCATGTAGACGATCATTCCGGCAAAGAGAATCACGAACAGGTAGGATACGAAGACGTAGGACTTACCTGTTGAGGCTGTTTTCGGTTTCTTTCCAGATTCGTTCTTCAAGTTCCTTTGTTTCCTCTCCCGGAGCATAGGTCGCACCCGTTTCCCTTACGCGTCCGGTTCCCCGAAGGGCTTCCGCGCCGGTCCGGTGTGCCCCGGTGCTCTTTGGTTCTTCAAAAACGGCTTCTTCCTCATAAGGAATTCCGTCCTCTTCCGTATATTCGTCTTCCGGATATTCTCCCTCTTCATATTCATCCTTCCTCAGGATGTAAAGGCCCTGGATAATGGCCAGCATGAAGATCGTACAGGACAGGGAGCTTCCCCCGTAACTGACCAGCGGAAGGGTAATCCCGGTCATCGGGATGAGCTTGGTCGTCCCGCCGATGGTCAGAAAGACCTGGAAGGCGTATTCCGTTCCGAGTCCTATGGCGATCAGCCGGTAGAACTCGCTGCTGAGCTTCATGGACAGATTGACGATAATCAGGTACATTCCCATGCATAGAAGGATCAGGCAGATTGCGAACAAAATGCCCAGTTCTTCACAGATCGCCGCAAAGGTGAAATCCTGCTGCACGAGCGGAATCATATCCGGAGATCCTTTCAGCAGGCCGGTTCCGAACCATCCGCCCGCTACTACGCTGAACAGCGCCTGAACGATCTGATACCCTGTTCCCTGGTAATCGGCGAAGGGATCCCGCCATACGTCCACACGGACGCGCACATGGGCGAAAAGCTTGTACGCCGCGACCGAAGCGGCTGCCATTCCGCCGAACCCCAGGAAGGCGTAGCCCACCTTCCGGGTTGCCACACAGACCATGACCATATAAGCGACGAAAAAGACCAGCGCCGCCCCCAGGTCCGTCGATGCCACAAGGATCACCACGTGAATTCCCGCCAGAACCGTAACCTTGAACACCTGCCGGAAATCCGTCGCCCGGTTCAGCATGGCCGCGACAAAGAATACGAAGGTGATCTTGACGAATTCGGAGAACTGGAAGGTGATCCCATGGAATTCAATGGAAAGCTTACCGCCGCCGGTAACCCGCGCCAGCACGAAAACAGCCGCCAGCAGCAGGATGCCGATTACGGCAAACAGGAAGCCCCAGCGGGAAAACGCCCGGACCTTCCGGATAATAATCGGTATGACAAACGAGATGACCGTCGCGGCTGCCGCAATGATCAGCTGTTTCAGCGCCGTGCTGATATCCAGCCGGGTATGGATCACCAGCCCGATGGAAATCATCATGCACATGGTATTGACCAGCACAAAGGACGCGCCCTTATAAAACACCCTGTAGATCAGGTAGGTCAGCAGGACATAGGCGATCATCCCCGCGTACATCAGCAGCACATAAACGTCCGTGTTCTGGATAAAAATCACGCCGTAAGCCGCGAAGTTGAACAGGACCATGAACACCAGCTGCCCGCGGGTCGCGGAAGCGCGTTTTTCCGGCTCCTTTGCGCGCAGCGCCCTGTATGTGCTGATGGTGAACAGCAGCATCAGCAGCAGAAGGACGTATCTTGAGATTTCTACAGTCAGTCGTATCATTCCACTCCCCGGTTAAAATGCCCCCGGGTAAAGGCAAACGTTTCAGTAAAGGCCCCGCCTTTTATCCAGGCCTCCGCCAGCGCCAGCGCTTCCTCCGGCGTCTCATCCGTAAAGATCATGCGGCAGGAGGAAGGCGAAAGCCGCAGCACCTCTTCCTTCTTTGAAATCAGGGACAAAGGCAGCGGATTACGGATAATATTCAGGCAGTTCAGGCAGTCGCATTCCACAGGATACCGGTATTTCTTCCGGTCTGTGAGTAGCAGCCGCGGATTGTTTTTCGAGCACCGGTCATAGTTTTTGTTCAGACACTGTGCCGATACCATCAGCGGCAGGCGGCCGTAAATAACAAGTTCGCTGCCGGAATTGTCTCTTCCGGCCAGTTCCTGACGGTTCAGTTCATACGGAACCGTGTCTTTTTCAAATCCGGCTTCCGCAAGGAAAGCGTGGCTGCGGGAATTCATTGTATAAATTCCGGCATCCAGCCGTGTTCTCTTCTGCAGCCCCAGCTCCCGGAGCAGCACCGCGTCCTCCAGACAGCCGGCCAGGAAATCCATTCCCAGTTCCGAAGCCTGCCGGATTAACGAGAGGTATTCTTTCCGGTCCGCCCTGCGGGAAACCGGGGCCAGCGCAAGAACGCTTTTGCCGGGAAAGGACCGGATGAAATTCTCTTCCTTTTTCTCTTTCAAAAGGCCTGCAAACAGTGCTGCCGGCAGATAAATCCGGGCAAACCGTCCGCTTTCTCCCAGCGCTCTGAACAGCTCCGCCGTACCGGCATAAGCCGTCAGTTCCGGTTCTTCCGCTTCCGGATTTGAATCCGTTAAATATTTATTATCGCACAAAAAAGTGTCTATTTCGTGTCCAAACGGTTTTTCCCCGGTCCGGGCAGCCTGCCGGCGCAGATTCTCCCCGAAATCAAGGATCGCGCTGCGGCGCAGTTCGTTCTGGGCGGCAGCCGTCATGAAAAGCCCCTCTTCCACCCGGATGGAAACCGGAACCACAGTATAATCGGTTCCTCCCGTACGCGCAAGCCGTCCCGCAAAGCTTTCTTCCGTCATGGCCTGGGTCCGGGCTTCGAAAACGCCGGCGGTAAAAGCCTCTCCGCAGATCCCGTCCGCCGACAGTTTCAGCCGGGCTCCATCCTTTCGGACTTGCGCCTCGGCGGACAACTCTTTTTTCAAAGGCCGGGAAAGGATTTCCTCCCCGATCCGGCCGTACAGTTTCCGGGTTTCCTCCGACTCCTTCACGGAGCGCTTCGCATTGTGGAAAGCCATCATGGACGGTCCGTTGTACTGTTCGTAATAGCTCCGGGAAAAACCTTCTCGGTTGAAAAGGCCGGCCAGGAAACGGCGGTCTTCCTCTTCGACGGCATATTTTTCTCCGGACAGCGCCAGATCGGTGTACTTCCGGTAAACGGAAGTGACGCCGGCCGTGTATTCCGGCCTTTTCATCCGGCCTTCGATCTTAAAGGAATCCACACCGGCCGCGATCAGTTCCGGCAGAAGGTCCAGCGTGCAGATATCCTTTGTGTTCAGGGCGTATCCGTTATCCGGGCCGGTCAGGCGCCGGCCGTTCTTTTCCACTTCATAGGAAAGGCGGCAGGGCTGGGCGCAGCGGCCCCGGTTTCCGCTTCTGCCGCCTGCCAGACTGCTCATCAGGCACTGTCCGGAATAACAGTAGCAAAGCGCGCCGTGAACGAAACATTCAATTTCAATATCGCTGGATTCCCGGATCTTTCGGATTTCTTCCAGAGAGAGTTCACGGGCCGGCACCACACGGTCCGCCCCGTTCTTACGCAGAAACGAAGCGCCGTAAGAACCGGTCACCGTCATCTGGGTGCTTGCGTGAATGTGGATTTCCGGAAAGCATTCCCGGATCATCAGCAAAGCCCCCAGGTCCTGGACGATCACCGCGTCCAGACCCGCCCGGTAATACGGAAGAAGGAACCGGTAGAAATCCTCCAGTTCGTTCTCTTTTACCAGGGTATTGACGGTGAGGTAGATCTTTTTCCCGAAAAGATGCGCCTCGTCAATGGTATGCAGTAAGGTTTCTTCGTTAAAATTATCGGCATAGGCTCTTGCGCCGAAACGGCTGCCGCCCAGATAGACGGCATCCGCACCGGCCCGGAGGGCGGCGTAAAAGGCCTCCTCAGAACCTGCCGGAGCCAGAATTTCGACCATATTTATTGCTGTTCTTCAGCTTTTCGATCTCCTTCTTCAGCGACTCGTTTTCGGCGCGGAGCCGGTCGGCCTCCATCTGCGCCTGAACCAGTTCCTGCTTCATGCCGTAGGTATCCTGTTCCCGGGCTTCCATGCTCTCCTCGAGCAGGGCAGCCTGGTTTTTCGCCTTGAAATAGTCATCGGCAATATTCAGGGCAAGGAGGGTGCTCTTCATATCTGCGCTCATACGGCGGTAACCGGGCACTTCGTAAAAGCCGGTGATCTTACGGTTTACATAATTTGATACATTCTGCAGGTATTCTTCATCCTCGTAGCCGGCCAGTGTGATGGTCTTTCCGTCGATCAGCACTTTCAGTGAATTCTTTGCCGCCATGGTCGTTCTCCTTTTTCCCTCTTAAAAATTACAGATCCTCGTTCGGGCTGATTCCCAGATGCGCATAAGCCAGGGGGGTCGCAACTCTACCCCGCGGAGTCCGCATCAGAAGCCCTTCCTTGATCAGATAAGGTTCATATACGTCTTCGATCGTTCCGCTGTCGTCTCCCAAAGCAGCGGCGAGGTTTTCCACTCCGACCGGTCCGCCCTGGAACTTCTGAATGATGGTCAGAAGGAGCTTGCGGTCGGTCGGGTCGAGGCCCCGTTTGTCCACATCCAGGCCGTCCAGCACTTCCTCGGCCACTTTTTTTGTGATTTCACCGTCGTACTGAACTTCCGCGAAATCGCGTACGCGTTTCAGCAGCCGGTTCGCGATCCGCGGGGTTCCCCGGGATCTTCTGGCGATCTGGGCTGCCCCGTCGCCGCTGATTTTCACATTCAGAACCGCGGCGGAGTGCCGGATGATTCTGGAAAGCTCTTCATCCGTATAATATTCCATGTGGTGCTGGATGCCGAAACGGTCCCGCAGCGGGTCCGTCAGCAGTCCGGCCCTCGTTGTGGCCCCGACCAGCGTAAACTTCGGCAGTTCCAGCCGGACGGAACGGGCGGCGGAGCCTTTTCCGATCAGGATATCGATGACATAGTCTTCCATCGCGGGGTACAGGACCTCTTCGACCGGCCGGGCAAGCCGGTGGATTTCATCCACAAAAAGCACGTCCCCCTCCTGCAGGTTGTTCAGGATTGCCGCCATTTCTCCGGGTTTTTCGATGGCCGGTCCGCTCGTAACGCGTATCCTTACGCCCATCTCGCTGGCAATGATTCCGGCCAGCGTGGTTTTCCCGAGGCCGGGCGGCCCGTAAAGAAGCACATGATCCAGTACATCCCCCCGCTGTCTGGCGGCCTGGATGTAGATCTTCAGCATCTCCTTTGCCTTTTCCTGGCCGATGTATTCTTCCAGAGATTCCGGCCGGAGGCTCCCCTCCACACGAAGGTCTTCGTCGATGACCGAGGTCTCTATGATCCGTTTTTCCATCTGTTTTCCTTCAGCAGTTTATTGTAAAAGCCGGTTTCGAAAAGAAAACCCGGTCCGTACCGTCAGAACAGCTTTTTCAGCGCAGCCTTCAAAAGGACTTCCGTATCCTCGCTGCCGGTTTCCGCAGCCGCCTTTCTCACAGCTTTGAGCGATTCCGCGTTGGAATATCCCAGCGCGACAAGGGCCGCAACGGCATCCGAAGCGACCTCGGGATCCGCGCCCGGAGCGTTCGGAACAAACTCCTCCGGCATCAGGTCGTCCACGCTGAATTTGTCCTTTAATTCCAGGATGACTTTCTGGGCGGTCTTTTTTCCGATTCCCGGTGCCCGGGCAATCGCCGCCGCGTCATCCGTCAGTACCGCAAGCCGAAGGCCGGAGGCGTCCAGCCTGGAAAGAATGGCCATGCCCGCTTTCGGTCCGACTCCGCTGACGCCGATCAGCAGGCGGTAGGCCCTTAAATCTTCCCGGCTTAAAAAGCCGTATAAGGAAATATCATCCTCCCGGACGCTCATGTGCGTATACAGCTTCACCTCATCCCCGATTCCGAACCGGGAATAGGGATAATCCGCCGGCACGCTGATATTGAATCCCACCGGTCCGCTTTCCACGGTGACCACGTCTCCGTCGATTTCGGCAACCGTTCCCTTTATAAATCCAATCACTGTTTTTCCTTTGTGTTCTCGTCGATCCGGCCAAATTGTGCTATAGTGAACAGGCCGGAAGCCTTCTTTTGAATCCGGAGCGGACGATTCCTTTTCACCCCCGCCCGCGCAATAAAGCAAGAACCCTTTCCGGCACGGTCCGGTTTCACTGTTCCCGTACCGGTACACTCTGATCATCATACCATAAATCACGGATAAAAGAAAATGTCAGATCCAAACTATTTATATTTCGACATTGAAACCACCGGCCTTTCGGCGCGCGCCTCCCATCTGACCGTGATCGGGACGGCCTTTTATGACGGCGGCGTTCCGGTCATCCGGCAGTTTGTGTGCGAACGTCCTACGGACGAAAAGCGCCTTCTTGCGGAGTTCTGCGCCTATGCCTCGGGGTTTTCGGGGATCACACATTACAACGGCTCCTCCTTCGATCTGCCCTATCTCCGGCAGAAGCTGCAGTTCTATCGGCTGGAGGACCCTTTCTTTGACATGAGTTTCAGGGATCTTTACCGGACAGCCTGCCGTTTTCAGTCCTTTTTTACTTCCGGTTCGCTGAAGCAAAAAGACGTTGAAGCCGCGTTCGGTCTTCAGCGGAAAGATACTTTAAGCGGCGCGGACTGCGTAAAAGCCTATCGCGATTACCTTCGTACCGGCGAACAGGAACCGATGGACCTCCTGCTGAACCACAACCGGGAAGATCTGCTGGGAATGCTGCATATTGAAAAGCACCTGGCCGCTTTCTCCGCTCTGGCGGAAGGCCGCTTTGAAATCATCGGAATCGAAGAATCCTTTACCGGCAGCGAAGACCCTTCCGGAGATCCCGCCCTTCTCGTCCGCATTAAGACGGCGGCTCCCTTCTGCAGGGCGCTGACTCTTTCTTCCGAAGAAGATTCCGGGAATGGCCGGATTGCCTTTTCCTTTACCGCGGATGAAAAGTACGCGGAATTCCTCTTTCCTGCGTACTCCGGTAATCTGAATCTGTATTACGAACATTACAAGGACTATTATTATCTTCCTCTGGAAGGCCGGGCGGTTCACAAATCCGTCGGCCAGTTCGTGGATCCTTCTTTCCGGAAACAGGCAACGAAGGAAACGGCTTTCGAACCCGTCCCCGGTACCTACTACCCTCAGATCACACCGTTCGTCACCCCGGCGTTCCGCCGCTCTTTCGATGAAAAGATCTCCTTTTACCGGACCGGGGACGTAGCGGATACCTCCCAGCTGAACGGAATCCTTCGGGAGGCCTTCTGTTCCCTCCTGCATTAATAACACAAAAAGGGCAGGCATATTGTGCTAAAAAAGCAGCACAAAAGGACAGGCACTTTGCGTCAAAATCAGCACAAAGGGACTGTCCCTTTTATGTCATGGAACAGCACAGGGGGACAGGCACTTTGTGTCATAAACGGCACGGAGAGACTGTCCCTGCTGTTTTGCCGTTTTCACTTTACTTTTACACTCTGCGCTGCGCTCCAGGAGGAATAAGAAGCAGCATCCCCGATGTTCTTATAACTGCGGATCCGGACATAGACTGTCTTTCCGGAGGTCAGGCCGCTCAGGACAGCCGAAACCGCTGAAGCATCTTTAACTGTTCTGGTTTTGAACGACGCAAAGTTTTTTGACGCGGAAAAGCGGATCTCATATCCGTCGGCTTTTTTATTGCCGTTCCAGCTTACCAGTACTTTTCCGGCCCTGGTGCTCTGAACAGACGCCTTGTTTTTTGTGAGGAAACAGGCCGTGATCTTTTTCGAAACCGGACTGGTTCCCACTCCCTTCGCAAAGGCTTTCAGCTCATATTTGTACTTTTTGCCGTTAACGTTTGCCGCCGTATCCTTCCAGGCGACCGTATCTCCGCTGCTGATGGTCTGAACTTTCGTCCCGTCGCGGTAAATATAATAGCCGGTCGCGC
>CADBNG010000121.1 GCA_902795985.1 uncultured Lachnospiraceae bacterium | reverse complement strand
GTACATGGTTCAGAGCACGTCGGTGGGATTCAATATTTACAATAATGGTAATAACTGGTCACCGTTTACCGGAGGAATGCCGCTTCCGAATTCAGCGGCTTCAACCGGAGAAGACGGTCTGATTCATCTTGTCAACAGTGAAGCGGAATTCTGGCCGTCGATGTACGTCAATCTTCCCAGCGGGATGCAGCAGTATTATACTTCTATAGCCCTGGTGATGTTTGATCGGCAGGTATATGTCAATTTCTATAAGGATATGCAGGAAGGCGATTACCGTGTCGTGGAAGTGGAAAAACTTTCCGATGAAGAATGGGGTACCCTTTCCGCTTATACTGTCGGACCGACAACTATGGGAAACAATTACTATAATAGTTATAACTATTACGGTACTTTCAGCCCCTGGTACCAGAAGAGCTCCGTCGCGGACCGGAAAACGTTGAACGGGTTTGTCAATACGAAGAAGCCCGCCTTCGCGAAGCTGAAGATCGAGAAGTTCGTGGATGAGCCGACCGAGACCGTATTTAACTTTACCATTCAGCAGTATATTCATCCGCTGGATGATAATTCCCTGGCGCCCGGTGCGGGACTGGATTACACGATCTACGATTCGGAAACCGACGAAGAGATCCGTACGGGAACCACAACGAAGGACGGCAAGTTCTCGATGCAGGGCGGCCAGTACGCGATCGTGATGGTTCCTCCGAACAGCCGCTGGCGTGTCACGGAGGATGATCCGCTGCCGTATTATCTGGACAAGGTCGTCCTGAATGACGAGGAGATCCAGAACGGAAATGGCGCGGACCCGTCCCTTATCGGGGATGTCGAGGAGATCCGGAAGTCCAATATGATCCGAAATGATTTTGCCAACGCGGTAATGAACTACGCCACCGAAGGACCTGTCACGAAAGTCATTTTCGGCAAAACCAGTGACTATCCGGATGTGGTATCGGATGACTATATTATCATGGACAGCGAGCTGCAGGGAACGATCCGCGGATACAAAGTGGTCAATCGCGGGCCGGTGTACTTCTATGTGCTTTCCGACGACCTGATGTATCTGAATTATTACAGCAATTACATGTTCAATAACTTTTATAATCTGGAGTCGGTATCCTTCAGCAATGTGGATGCAAGCAAGGCGCTGACCATGTCGAACATGTTCTATAACTGCTATTATCTGACGTCGGTCACCGGAACCGGCGGCTGGGATACAGGCAGCGTACGGGATATGAGCTACATGTTCTACGAATGCTACAACCTTCCGTCTGTGGATACTTCCGGCTGGGATACGGGCAGTGTAACCAACATGTCCTATATGTTCGGCTACTGCAGCAATCTGCCGTCCATTAATACTTCCAGCTGGGACACCTCCAATGTGAAAGATATGAGCTATATGTTCGCCGGCAACAGCTCACGTACGGGAACATCCGACATCGCCGGTCTGAACACTTCAGCAGTTGTGGATATGACCGGTATGTTCGGCGGCTGCAACTACCTGACGGATCTGTCCGGACTGAGCGGATGGAACACCGGAAATGTCAGGAGCCTGGATTACACCTTTGGCGGACTGAACCAGCTGACATCGGTTGAACCGATCTCCGGATGGAACACCGGAAAGGTACAGTCTATGAATTCTACCTTCTCCAGCTGCAACAACCTGGCCTCCATCGAGCCGCTGGGCGGATGGAATACGGGAAATGTGACGCAGATGGAATACATGTTCAACAACTGCTCCACCCTGTCCAGTATTGAAGCAGTGAAGAACTGGAATATGAACAAAGTAACCGATATGGATTACATATTCGGTAATTGCAACAATCTGGTATCGGTGGACCTGAGCGGTTGGGAGCTTTCCGCGCTGGAAAGCGTCAGCAATATGTTCTATTACTGCTCGGCCCTGGAAACAGTGGACATCAGTGACTGGACGGTTCCGAAACTTTACAGCCTCTCCTATATGTTCTACAGCTGCTACAGCCTGAAGAATGTAGACATGAGCAATCTGACGGCAGCCAGTCTGACCAGTGTAGATGGGCTGTTCCAGAACTGCAGCAGTCTGGAAGAGGTGGATCTGAGTACATTGAATGCGCCGAACCTGTCAAGCGCTGCCTACATGTTCGACGGCTGTTCCAGCCTGCAGGAAGCAGACCTGAGTACCTGGAATACAGATAATCTGACAACGATCAGTTATATGTTCCGGTCCTGCAGCAGCCTGGAAGAGGTGGATTTGAGCGACTGGACCCAGAATAAACTGGAGTATGCTTCGTATCTGTTTGCCGGATGCAGTAATCTGCAGACGGTCGACTTAAGCGGCTGGAGCATGAGCAACTTGTACAGTACCAACAACATGTTCCAGGGCTGCGGCAATCTGGAAGAAGCGGACTTAAGCAACTGGAACGTGCCGGTGCTGAATCAGGTCCAATACATGTTCTCCAACTGCTCCAAACTGAGTTCTGTCGACATGAGCGGCTGGTCCGCAGGAAGCATTTACAATGCAAGGAATATGTTCTCCAACTGCAGCAGTCTGGAGTCGATTGATCTGAGCAGCTGGACTTCAACCAGCCTGTATGATACACAGTATATGTTCCAGTACTGCAGCAAACTGAAAACAGCTGATTTGAGTAATCTGTCAGGAAGCAATGTTTACCGTGCGGACTATATGTTCTCTTCCTGTTCCGTTCTGGAAACAGTAGATCTGACCAAATGGGTCGGCAAATACTCTGCTTACGCGACGTATATGTTTGCCTATGACAGCAAGCTGGCAACGATTTACTGCAACAACAGCTGGACGAATCAGTATTACTATTACTCCAGCAGCTCCAATAACATGTTCTCCGGCTGCGAAGCCCTGCCGAACTACAATGCAAATTATACCAACAGAAGCCGCGCACACAGCAACACAGGCGGATATTTCAAAAAGAAATCGTAACAGAAGGGCGGACACATGAAAAAGTACAGGATCAAAAGTATAGCTATTCTCCTTGTGGCGGCGCTCCTTCTTCCGGTAGCACTCGGAGTGGGAATCGCGGAAGCCGCGAGCATCCTGAGCAGTTCCTCGTCGTCCATGTCGGCGTACATCGCGTTCTACAACGCGCATGATGAGGAAACGTCTCTGTATGTCCAGAAGCTGGTGGAAGGCGAAGGCGCTCCGGAAGATGATGAGTTTGAATTCATCATCCAGCTGAACGGATCGGTGGCCCGGGATCTCATGTATACCCTCTATAATGAAGAGGGCAGCCGGATCTATGTCTATGACGGCGAACAGACGACCGTCCAGGATCCGACCAAATTTGAAGATGCCCTGAAGACCGACCGGAACGGCACGTTTAAGTTAAAAGACGGGCAGATGGCAAAATTTGAAGGACTTTCCCCGGGAGACACCTATGAAGTCGTGGAAGTTCCCTTCGAGCCTTACCAGCAGATCCAGCCTGCCGCCAATACTCCGGCGAGGGGAACGCTGACGCTGGAAGGCGTGAAGGAGGTTTTCAAGAACCTGTATCCCGATGTGGAAGACGGCAAGCTCGAGGTTCGCAAGAGCATTTCGTTCCTGAACAATTATGAGGTACCGGAGACTCCTGATTTCCTCTTTAAGATCACGATTGGCAATAAGCCGTACGCGGATCAGGAATTCCAGATTCTGCCGGAGGATTCCGACGATCCGATCGGGACCGGCACGACGGACTCCGCGGGAGAGTTTACGCTGCAGGGAAAGACCCGGGCGGTTTTCGAAAACATTCCGGTGGATAAGGATTACAGGGTCGAAGAGCTGATGGGCACCGAAGCGGAAAACGCTGGATGGCGGGTGATCGGCGATTCGGTCCAGGAAGGCGGTACCAGCACCAACGGAACACTGCTGAACTTCACGAACGTCCTTGCGTCCTTCGCGGTCTCGAAAGCGATGTTCGGCGGAGTTGCGGTGGATGATACCTTCGAGTTCCAGGTGCTTAACGGAGACAAGCAGCCCTTCGGACAGTCGCTGGAATACTATTTGTATAACAGCGCGCATCAGCTGGCTGATGAGGAGATTCATCAGACCGGAACCGACGGCACCTTTACCATGAAGGCGGGGCAGACAGCGGTCTTCATCGGACTGGACGCCGGAACGGAATATGGTGTCCGCGAGACGAATTGCGGCCGTTACATCCAGTTCCTGCCGGGAACGGGAGAGGGATATGGCGATAATGTGGTTATGGATTCTGTGGAAATCCTTCCCTTTATTAACGCAACGATTCCGTCAAGAACGCTGCTGACCGTCCATAAGAGTGTTGTCAACAATGCTCCTTCGGGCGAGAAAGTCCCGGATCTGGATTTCACCTTCCAGATCAGCAAGCTGGTCGATGGGGAATACGTCCCCGTCGGACACGCGGCATATGACATTGTGGATGTCACCGGAACTTCGACCTACAGTGCGGATGAAAACGGAATCTTTACCCTCCGCGCATGGGAAACGGCCCGCTTCGTGGAACTGAACAAGGGCGATACCTATAAGGTGGAAGAGCTGGAAAGCGAGCTGCCGGACGGATTTGAGATCGGCGGAAGCGGTTCCAGAGAAGGCGAGCTGGGCGACGACGTCCTTGCCATGGAGTTTGAAAACACCTACAAAGGCCATCAGGATCCCTATGTTTCCATTCGCAAGAAGACCGTTAAGGGCAATATGCTGAAGGATGCGAAGCTGGTCCTGATCAAGAAGGACGGCGATGAAGAAACGGTTCTTCACGAATGGATTTCCCAGGAGACCCAGGAAGAATTCCAGGTCAAGCCCGGAACCTATTACATCCGTGAGCTGGAAGCGCCGACGGGCTATATCGTAGCCGACGACGTGGAGATTACGGTTGTGAAAGATGTGAGGCTGCAGGAGTTCGAGATGGTCGACCATCGCGATACCGATGTTCCCACCGGCGTGGAAGAACGGCATTCGCACCTGGTGCGCATGATCGCCGCGTTCGCGATCGCGCTGGCCGCGGCCGCCGCCCTGTACATCGGTGTGATCCGCAGAAGAAGACAAACCCGTTGACAGCAAAGAAATAAGACATAAGAAAGGACTGCCGGTCCGACCGTGACCCGGCAGTCCTTTTCCATTGGCGGCGGAGGAATGCTTTTCCTGCCGCCGGAAACGGAAAAAGCAGTGAGTTCTCTGCCGTAAAAAAATGGCGGCACGGAACCGTACCCCTGTCGCCAAAGCAGTTATTCTTTTTCGGGAGTTTTCAGGCATTGGGCAAGGGCCATTCCCAGCGCCAGGGCGATCAGGACGGAATAGATTTCGGAAAAGGCCAGGGTGCCGGTCCCTTCCAGCAGTTCATAGACGACCAGGATCAGGGCCGTGAAGGTGGGATACAGGCCGGCGGAAGATGCGGCCGTATTTTTCTGGGTCCGGAAAATGATGAGAATCAGAAGGACCACCATGATGAAATAGGCGGCAAAGCCCATCCAGCCGCTTTCCCCGAGGATACAGGGGTAGAAGGTGTCGCAGGCATAGTTGGGATGCTCCGGCGTAATGCCGGGGATGGTCATCATATTGTATTTGTAATAAAGCGGGGAATAATGCACCTGGGCGGCACGGGAGCCGAATGTCGCGAATCCGCTGCCGAAGGGCGCGTTCCAATAGGCAATATCCAGACTGTTGATGGCAAACTGGCCGCGGGCCTGGGCATAGGCAAACGGTGAAAAATAGAAATTGTACAGCCGGCCGCGCCCCACGAAGAAGGCGCCGGCAGCACCGGCAGCGCAGATAAAGATATTCAGCCGGAGCTTCAGCACGAGCATCAGGACATAAAGTATCACGAAGAAGGCCAGAAGTCCGAACAGCCGGATGCGCAGCGTCATGAGCGTGACGCAGATCATCAGGGCGGAAAGAATCAGATCCAGCACGCACCGGATACCGGCCCGGCCGGAATCCTTTTTCAGGTACGGATACAACAGGGTCAGCATGGCCAGCAGGAAAATGGATTTGGCCCCCAGGTTGGAAGGATGGCCAAAAAACAGCTGGATGCTGCCGATCCCCCAGCGGTAGATCTGCCGGGGCCAGATGTAGACGATAAAATCCCAGAAGCTTAAGGCCGCGAGAACGGCGGAAATCGCGGCAATATGGTTGAAAAAACGGTTTTTATACTGCTCCAGCGGGATCTTCCGGAACAGGAGGGTGAACAGATACAGGCATAACCAGAACCGGAGATGCTCGTACATGGCCGTCAGGGTAATGTAAAACGTCTGATAACGGTGCAGCACCCATCCGAAGAGCCCGCAGAAAACAAAAACGCAGGCACAGATGACAAAGGGAAGCAGCTGTCTCCGGCGGGAAGGCTGGTATAAAAGCTCAATGAGCAGAAGAATCAGAGCCGGGATCGGAAGGAGATTCCGGAAATAGGTATTCAGAAGAATATCCCGGCCGGCCAGGAGTTCTTCCGTGAAGAGCAGATAGACGCAGATTATCAGAAACAGATAGGTGCCGTACTCTTTCGGAAGCTGCTGTTTAATTCGGTTCAGAAAAGTTTGATTCATGGAAGTATTATAAAGCAGACTGTAAATGTTGAAAAGAGAAACGTGAGGCGCCGGGCCGGCCGAAAAGAGTCCGGAAGGGTGCCCGCAGGCAAAAAAAACAGACGAAAATCAATTTTGGGTTTATTTTTACACATTTTTTTGACAAAATAGTAATACTATAGAATAAAGACGGACGCGAAAGCGGACGGCGGAAAGAATAACAGATGAAAATCACATTTATCGGACATAAAAGAGTGCCGTCCCGGGAAGGCACTGCCGGGCATGCGCCGGGCGCTTACAGCCGGGATCTCTGCATGGAGCGGATCGAGACGATCATTGAACAGACACACAAAAAGGATAAGAGCATCAGATGACGGATCCATTATTTGACGTAAAAGGATATCAGATCCAGATCCTCTCCTCCGATCCGAAAATGGTCCGATGGCAGTATGTCATCGTGGACGGTGAAAAATACGCGACCCAGATCCTGTACATCGGCGCCTCTGAACCGGAAGCGGCAGCCGGAGAAGAGAAGACAGAAGAAACAGAGGAGCCTGCGGAAGAAGACCTCCTGCTGCCGGATCCTTACGCAGTCCGGTCTCTCGGGCCGATTGTGACGGAACCGCTGCCGAAGGATTCCACCGCGGGTCTTGGAATTGATGAAAAGGGACAGATCTGGACCGGCTACTGGAGCCAGGTTCTTCTGAAGGATCCCGCAATCCGCAAGAACGGTCTGACCGTGCGCGTTTCAGTCCCTGAAGAGACGGCGAAAGCCTGTCTTCTGATGAGTTTTTACGTGGACGGCGTATTGCTGGGGCAGTTCCGGGCGGACCGGGCGGGTATCATCGAGCGGCATTTTGATATCGAACAGGCCACGGCGCCGCTGCGTTCCTATCTTTGTGAGACTCATCGGATCGGACGGATCCTGCTCGAAGAACTGATCCGGATCTGCGAAAAATACGGGCTGACGTACTATCTCTTCTGCGGAACGCTGCTGGGCGCGGTCCGGCACCGGGACTTTGTCCCCTGGGACGACGATACCGACGTGGCCATGACCCGGGAGAATTACGACCTTTTCTGCCGGTACGCGAAGGAAGAATGGAAAGACAGCCGGGATTTCTGCCTGATAACCCCGGACGGATACGGGAAGGACGTTTTTCTGGATTATATGACCCGGATCGTTTATCTGAAGGAGTCGCCGGGATGCGTGCTTCTGGACTCCGCGGTACCGGAAGACAGTCCCCTGAGGGGAAAAATGGCGATGGACCTGTTCCTGCTGGAACGGGCTTCGGACCGGCCTGTGCTTCACCGGATCCAGACGCAGCTGATCCGGGGGATCTACGGCTTGGCCATGGGACACCGGCTGAAGAAAGAGAAAATGGACAATACGAAGCCGGGTAAGGACCGCCGGCTGGCCGCTGTCTTAATTAAGGCCGGTCGAATCCTGCCCCTGTCCTTCCTGCTGGGATGGTACCGGCATGTCTGCGGCTGGTTTAAAAAAGGCCGCGGAGACTCGTATTTTCAGTCAAATGGTTATATAATGTGTATTCCCTGGAAGTTTAAACGGGAATGGTTCGGGGAAGGAAAAACGGGCCGGCTGGGTGAACTGGATGTCACGCTTCCCCAGGACGCGGACAGCTGTCTGCGCAGGCAGTACGGGGAGTATTACAGCCTCCCGCACCCGTATCACCGGGCGCCGCTGCATCGGAAAAAGGACGATTAAGTCCGGCTGGAACCGGAAAACAGAATGAGGACAAAACAGAGCAGAAGACTTTTGAGCTATATCCTGACCGCAGCGTTTCTGTGGGCATTCCTGCTTACAGGATGCGGCAGTGAATCCCCTGCAAAGGACGAAAACGGGGAGGAACCCATCGTGCAGGAAACGGAGAAAAGCAGCGGAACCGGACAGGAAAACCAGACCGAACCGGCTTCGTCCGGCCAGGAGCCTGCAGCAGAGAACCTTCCCTCCTGGATTCTTCCGGCGGATTCGGACCGGCAGGACATCATGGCGGATCCCGCCCGCCTGGTCTCTGCAAACGGCCGTCTGAAACTCCGGGACGGCGTCCTGGTGAATGAAGCCGGCGAACCGTTCCGGCTTACGGGAGCCAGTACTCATGGCATTGCCTGGTACCCGGAATATATTAACGCGAATGCCTTCCGGTCGGTCCGGGATTTTGGCGGGAATGTCGTCCGGATCGCCATGTATACGGACACGGACAACGGCTATTTCAATGCGACGGAATACAACCGCATGCTTTCAGAGATGGCCATCGACAACGCCATTGCCATGGATCTCTATGTGATCGTGGACTGGCATATCCTGGATGACGGGGATCCGAACGCGAATCTGGACCGGGCGATCACATTTTTCGACCGGATTGCTTCCCGTTATAAGGACGAGCCGGCGGTGATTTATGAGGTCTGCAACGAGCCCAACGGCGTTTCCTGGGAGCAGATCCGGCAGTATGCCTATGCCATCGTCCCCGTGATCCGCCAGTATTCGCCGGACGCGCTGATCCTGCTGGGTACGCCGGAGTATTCTTCGGACCTTTCAGGCGCGATGGAAGATCCGTTTCCGGATGACAATCTGATGTACACTTATCACGCCTATGCCGGAGAGCACATGAACGCGGATCAGCTGGCGGCTGTTTCGGAAAAAATCCCGGTTTTTGTTTCCGAGTGGGGCATCGGCCTGGACAGAAACGGAGGGCCGGCGCTGGAAGAGGCCCGGGTGTTCCTGGACGTCATGAAGGCTCATAACATCAGCTGGTGCGCCTGGTCACTCTGCAACAAGGAAGAAGCTTATTCACTGATCCGTCCGGACTGCGAAAAGCACGGAGGTTTTGAAACAGAGGATCTGACGGAAGCCGGAAAGCTGATTTTTTCCTCTTTTTAAAAACTCCTGAACCGGAGACCGGCAGGATGGATGCCGGAACACCCTGAACACTTTTCCTTGAAAAATGTCACAGAACAGGAAATATCGCACTTTTTATGACGCAATTCGTGACGATTTTATGATATACTTCAACTGTAAACAGCTCATCCTGTTTGAAGCCAGCTCCGGAACCGCAGAAACAACGGTACCGGGCACGGAAAGGAGGGACCGCTATGATGAATCCCGATAATGAGAATAAAAACAACGATCCTTCCATGGATAATAAAAAGAAAAAAAGGATTTTCGGCGCGGGCATTATTGCCATCGTCCTTGTCGTGGTCCTGGTTGTGACCTTTGCGCTTCGGGGACCGCAGGAAATCATTGAAGATGACGAAGTTCCGATGGGAAAACCCCAGACAACG
>CADBNG010000120.1 GCA_902795985.1 uncultured Lachnospiraceae bacterium | reverse complement strand
TTGTATAAAGGTTTATCAAACAAAGAAGGATTATCAGGACGCAAAGGATCATGGGAAACCACCCGGGGCCCACAGCGCCGTTGGTTCCGGGCGGGAAAGTCAGCGATATTCCGAAGAAGATGACCGCCACCGCGATAAAAACATATGAAACTACATCTGATATCTTTTTCACTTGGGCCTCCGATACTGAAAAAACACAGGGGCGGGACTGCCCCGCCCCTGCATTCAATTACTGATCTTGTCAATCAAATCAGGTGCTGAAAATTATTTGGAAAGGCCGAGCTTCTTGCACTGTTCGGCGATGATGGCATCCATGTCATCATACATCTTCAGGTTATCTTCAGCATTCAGATAGTTCCTGGTGTAGCCGGCGTTCGCCATGAATTCCATGACTTCCGGATCACTCAGAGCATATCTGGTCGCCGCGTCGATCGCCTTGATGCATTCTTCAGGCATGCCCTTCGGGCCGATGAAGCCGCGGAATACGACGATCTGGGAGCCCTGCAGACCCTTGGAATTGGAGGTCGGGACATCCGGATAAGCCGCAAGCGGTTCAGGGCTGAAGGTCATGAGCATCTTCAGCAGGCCGGAATCGACGTAGGTCTTAACTTCCGCGTCGGAAACGTTGACTGCTTCGACGTTGCCGCCGGCGCAGGCAGTAGCCGCAGGTCCGCCGCCGTCGCACGGTACGTGCTGGATGGTAGCGCCAAGGCTGTCAGCATAAGCAGCCGCCAGGATGTGCCAGGGGCCGCCGATACCGGAGTTCGCAAACCGCATCGGGGTCGCAGCGTTGATCATCGCATCGTTGAACTCTTCGATCGTGTTGTACGGAGCGTCTACTGGAACGCAGATCGTGCCGTAGCAGGAGTTGAAGTTGCAGATCGATTCGAAATCATGATAGGTGTACTTGAAGTCTGTGGTGTAAGGAAGGCCGAGCAGCTCAGCAACACCGGCGGTGATGCAGGAGCCGTCCGCAGGATCTTCCGCGCCCGCCGCAAAGCCGATGGCGCAGCCGCCGCCGGACTTATTCACGACAGTGACCGGAACGCCGAGGTATCTTTCCATAGCCGGAGCCATGGCGCGGACCAGGACGTCAGTGCCGCCGCCTGCTGACGGAGGCATGGTGATCTGCAGGGATTTCGCAGGATAATTGGTGATCGGTTCCAGATCGTCGGTCGGCATTTCGTTTGCTGCCGCAACGAGTGTTTCGACCTGGGCTTCCGCCGGAGCTGCCGGTTCAGCTGCCGGAGCTTCCGCTGCCGGAGCTTCAGGAGCCGGAGCCGGGGCTTCCGCTGCCGGAGCCGGGGCCGGAGCAGGCGCCGGGGCCGCTGCAGGAGCAGAGCCGCCGCAGGCTGCCAGTGTCGCTGCCATCATCAGTGCCATGGCAAGGCTGACCATCTTTTTCAGTTTCATTCTTTTCCTCCTTGTAGTTATGAATCTGGATCAACGATTTCCGGTTCGCGGGAATGACCGTCCGCCGGAATGGATTCCATCAACATTTTATCATGATGCAATTTTCATAGCAATTGATTTGTAGGAAAACGGCCTGATGTACAAAATACACAAAACGGCTGCCGGTTTTTTGTGGATTATCCTGTTCCGGATCAGTTTTCCCCCATGATCTTCCGCATCTTCCGGCCTTCTTCGTTCCAGTATTCCCGGAGGATAAAAGTATCGATCCCCAGACTGAAGTCTTTTACCCCGAGTTCTTTAAAATACTCCGCCTCTTCCGGCCGGCTGATCTCGCATCTCGGCCTTACGCCGCATCCCAGGGCCGTTTCGATCACGTGTTTCTGGATGGCTTTCAGATCCTCCTGGTGATCCGTCCGGTTCCAGCCTTTTCCCATGCAGTAGTCGCATCCGCCGAACTGGACCATATCGACACCGGGTACTTTACAGATTTCCTCCAGATTCCGGACAGCTTCTTCTTTTTCGATCATGAAACACCGGACGACGTCGCGCACGCGCTTCGCATGCTCCTGCTCCAGAACAAATGCAGGTTCCCCGATATACCGGCGGAGGGTAAATCCGATCTTCCCTCCGTCCTGCGCGCTGTCAGCGAGCGTTGCCAGGACCGTTCCCCGGACTTCCTCCGCCGTACGGTGATCCGCGAACATCAGTCCCTGGAACCCGGAAGCGATCGCTTTCTGCGCCGTAAAATACCGGTTCAGAAAATCGATCTTGATCATGGTTCCCATATCGTAGATCTCCGCGGCCCGGCAGATGTTCTCCAGCTGTTCCTGGGAATAGACGCCGTACTCCGCGAGAAATTCCATATAATCGTACAGGCCGCTGTATCCTGCGATCTCCGTAACGTACGGCTGGTTCAGCGCCTGCCTCGTAGACAGAATGGCTTTTCCTTCGTTCAACAGTCTGCGGATCTTATTTTCCTTCATCAGAAAAACCTCCTGAAAAATATGAAAATCCGGCGGTCCGCTCCTTACGGGAACCGCCGGAAATACCGTTTACGTGATTCAGATACCGCAGCGTCCGGCCGCTTCCATAAACGCGCTGTAGCAGCGTTCGTACATCAGCCGGATACTGGTGGCTTCGGACGCGCCCGGATAAGGATTGACTTCCAGGGAAATGCTGGCCCGCTTTCCTCCGGATTTTTTCGGGATATAACCGATCTCGATAAACTTCACAAACTGATCGACGAGATCCTGCTGCCGGAAAAGGCCGCCGTGAACGCCGATCGGCGGATGTGTGTGACCGTAGAAAATATTATCCGGATCCAGCACCGCTTCGCCCATGTGAAGATGCTCAAATCCGATCTCTCCGTAGGCGGCGATCGCCTCGTCCAGCGTTTCCTCCATCAGCGGGAGATGCGCGATGTCCAGCATGAGGCCGCCGTTGGAAGCGCCCTGTTCCCGCATCTTACGGACAAAATCCGTCGTTTCCGCCGTAGGCCCCCAGAGAAGTCTCTTGAAACGGTGGCGTTCGATCGGCTCGATCAGAACGCGCATATCGTATTTCGCCGCACGCTCGCAGATGACCAGGAAGGCTTCTGAATAGCGTTTGATCAGTTCGGGCCGTTTCTCATCACCCTGGTCCGTGCATCCGGTCAGGACGAACAGCGGGCTTTCCGCTTCCCCGGCAAAATCCACATGCTGCAGCATATGAGCCAGAGCGCCCTTGCGGGTCTCCGGGTCGTCGCTGCAGATATTGTTCGGTCCGTCCAGCTGGAAATAACCGGGCGAATTATAATTCAGCACCATTCCGGACTTCCTGAGCAGGGACAGACAGCTTTTCCGCAGTTCATTATCCTCCGGCAGAAACGATTCCAGCGCTTCATACTCCGGAAAAGCGGTGGAAGCTTTATAAGACGCGTAAAGCTCGGCAGGGTCGTCAAATGCTTTATTGTAAAGCATGGTGTTGCTGAACCCGAATCTGACCAGTTCCCTGAATGATGCCATGATGATTCCTCCTTCTTAAAACTATTCGGACAATGGAAGGTTGTTTTTTATAGTATAACACGGAGTCGGGGCCTGCCGGTATTTTATTGAACGCCGCCGGCCTTTCCGCGTGCCGCGGGCAATTTCCCGAAACCAAAAAGCATGCGCGGCAGCAACGCCGCGCATGCTCTGGATATGTTTGATTAGTTACGTTGTTCCTATGGTTTTCCCCGCAGCTTACTGGGCTGCGGCATTGATCCGGAGCGCGTGATAATATCCGTCGCCTTCCGCGCGCCCGATGGCAACGGAAACTGCACGGTTCAGCGTCAGGACACGGCACGTGCCCATAGCCGTCGTATTATCCAGCTTGATCTGCATCTGGCCGCCGCTGGTGTTCAGATAAAGCAGGCTGCCTGTCGTTTTGGCATCGACCGTGCCGGTGACCGTCGCTTCCTCGCCGCCGACCCTCGCCGTGCCGGGCTGTACCGTGCAGACGATGGCCGTTGCATGATAATACGCG
>CADBNG010000119.1 GCA_902795985.1 uncultured Lachnospiraceae bacterium | reverse complement strand
TCTCCGTTGAAAACGCCTTCTCCGGAGGCTGTAACGATCCCGAACAGGCCCCGTTCTTCCCAGGCCAGCTGATAATCGTTTTTGATCTGCATGACTTTATCGCCTTCCCGGAAGCATCCAAAAGGCATTTCTTTTTCATTTTTGCCTGCATCGGCAGGATTCAGATATTTCTGAAGGATCTGATTCAGATTCTCAACGCCGAGCACCCCTTTTCGCATCGGTGTGATGACCTGTATATCCTTCACACCGGCTCCGGTATATTTCGGAAGTTTCTGCGATACAAGCGTCAGGACCGCTTTCTGGATCACGCGGTAATCCTGTCTTTCCAGGAAGAAAAAGTCCCTGCTTTTGTTATCCAGGCTGATCTCTTCTCCGTTATTGATCTTATGCGCGTTTACAACGATATCGCTCATAGCTGCCTGTCTGAAGATGCGGTTCAGCATGATAACGGGAAACTTTTCGGAGCGGATCAGATCGGCCAGAACTTTGCCCGGTCCGACGCTTGGCAGCTGATTCATATCGCCGACAAGGATCAGATGCGTCCCCGGAAGCAATGCTTCCAGAAGAGAATGCAAAAGGAAGATATCGACCATGGACATCTCATCAATGATCACGACATCCGCTTCTAACGGGTTGTTTTTATTCCGCTGAAAACGGATCCGGATGTCATCGTTTTCGGGATCCCCTGAGATCTCGAGCGCACGATGGATCGTGGATGCTTCATATCCGGTCGCCTCTTCCATTCTTTTCGCCGCACGGCCGGTAGGCGCTGCCAGAATGATCCGCATGTTTTCCGAACGGAAATAACGGATCATGGCGTTGATCGTTGTTGTTTTTCCTGTTCCCGGTCCGCCGGTCAGGATAAAGATTCCGTGAGCCGCGGCAGAAACCACTGCGTCCTTCTGCAGATCGTCCAGTTCGATCTCCGAAAAACTGCCGATCTTTTCGATCTTTTTCTGAATCTCTTCGGTATCGGTGCGGCCGATCGTGTTCAGCTCATGAAGCATTCTTGCCGTGTCGAGTTCGGTGTAATAGCTTTCAGCCAGATAAACGATCTTTCCGTATCTGTCGTGCTTCTTGCGAATGACTTTTCCGTTTATGGACAGCTGGTCCAGGCTTTCCTCAACAAGCACCTCTTCCACTTCGAGAAGCGCTGCGGCCTGTCCGGTCAGAACATCTTCCGGCAGGAACATATTGCCGTCTCTGAGCGCTTTTAAGAGTACATACAGAAGGCCGCAGGAGATCCTGTGTTCGGAGATCCTGCTGATCCCGGCTTTTTCAGCGATCCGGTCCGCGCTTTTAAACCCGATTCCGTCAATGTCTTCCGCGAGCTGATACGGGTCTTCTCTTAAAATCGAATAAACGGATTCTCCGTAACGCTCATAGATCTTCATGGAAAGATTCAGGGAAATGCCGTAGCCGGACAGAAAGATCATGGCGGATCTGGCCTGCGTACGCTCAACCATCTGGGTCGCGATCGCGAAGGCTTTATTCTCGCTGATGCCCTTCACTTCTGCCAGTCTTTCCGGTTCTTCTTCAATGATCCGGAGCGTATCTTCGCCGAAACGGCGGATGATCCTGCCTGCAAGCGCCGGTCCGATCCCTTTTACCGCGCCGCTTCCCAGATAGTGCTCCAGCGAACGCAGATCGCCCGGGATCTTTGTCTGAAAAGAGCGTACGCGAAACTGTTCGCCGTACGTCGGATGTACCACGCTCTCTCCTTCCATCTCAATGTATTCCCCTTCGTGCAGATCCGGGAAAATGCCGGTGCAGGTGAGTTCCTTACGATTGACGGTAACTTCAAAAACGGTATAGCCGTTTTCTTCGTTCCGGTAGATGATATTCTCTATATAACCTTCGATATGTTCACTCATTCGTATCGATATACTGTAAGTATTTCGCAGTTCCGAGTGCAGTGCAGGAGGCCGGATTCTCGGCCGTAACAGCCTGGATCCCGGTCCGGCCGGCGATCAGATCTTCGAGGCCGTTTAATAAAGCACCGCCGCCGGTAAGAATAATGCCTCTTTTTTTGATATCGACTGCGATCTCCGGCGTCGTCTGTTCAATAACATTCGCCGCCGCATCCGCAAGCTTCATTCCGGCTTCGGAAAGAGGCTCCACCAGTTCCGTCGAAGAAAGCATGACTTTTCCGGGAAGGCCGGTAAATACGTTTCTCCCCTTGATCTCCATGAATTTCTCCCCGGAATGCTTCCAGGCGCAGCCGATATTCTTTTTTATATTTTCAGCCGTCTGTTCCCCGATAAAGATCAGATGGCTCTTTCTAACATAGCGGATGATCGCTTCGGTAAAGGAATTACCGGCTTCCGCAAGCGAAGCGGATGTGACCACATCGCCAAGGGAGATCACGGCAATATCCGAGGCTCCGCCGCCGATATCAATGACCATGTTTCCTGCAGGTCTGGAGATGTCAAGTCCTGCGCCGACTGCTGCCGCTACGGCGTTTTTGACTGTATAGACTTCTTTTGCTCCGGCCTGGTAAGCGGCTTCTTTGACCGCTCTTCTCTCTACGTCCGTGATCCTGCCGGGCACCGCGATAACGATCCTCGGTTTCAGGAAGCCCCTGTGGCCAAGGGCTTTGCGGATGAAATACCGCAGGAGCTGCTCCGTCATGATATAATCCGAGATCACGCCGTCCCGGAGAGGAGTGATCGCCGCGATATTGCCGGGCGTCCGCCCGATCATCTGCGCTGCTTCCGCTCCGCAGGCCTTGATCTTCTCGGCATCCCGGTCATAGGCAATAACAGCCGGTTCTTTTATGACGATTCCTTTTCCCTTGATGTAGACAACGATATTGGTTGTTCCCAAATCGATTCCGATATCTGCAGCCTTTAACATGAATGATTCCTTTCTGACAGGATCTTCTTTAAATATTGTCCGGTATAGGATCTTTCGTTTTCCGCGACCTCTTCCGGTGT
>CADBNG010000118.1 GCA_902795985.1 uncultured Lachnospiraceae bacterium | reverse complement strand
TGGTCCTGAGCGCGACGCCGATCCCCCGGACGCTGGCCCTGATGCTTTACGGCGATATGAAGCTTTCGGTTCTGGACGAAATGCCGGCCAGAAGGCTGCGCGTCAAAAATGCCGTAGTGGATACCGGGTACAGGGAGAAGGCATACCGCTTTCTGGACCGGGAGATCCGGGCCGGACATCAGGCTTACGTCGTCTGTCCCATGATCGAGAAAAACGAGGACCTGGCCTGTGAAAATGTGGTGGACTATACGGCAAAGCTGAAAAAGGAACTGGGCCGTTCCGCGCGGATTGACATGCTGCACGGGCGGATGAAAGAAGCCGAGAAAAACAGCATCATGAAAAAGTTCGCGGACGGCGAAACGGATATACTGGTATCAACCACCGTTATAGAAGTGGGTGTCGACGTGCCGAACGCCACGGTCATGATGATCGAGAATGCCGACCGTTTCGGTCTGGCCCAGCTTCATCAGCTGAGAGGCCGTGTCGGACGGGGCGATGCCCAGTCCTACTGTATTTTTGTCCAGAGCGAAGGCCGGGACGAGGTCAGCGAACGGCTGGACATCCTGAGCCGGTCCAACGACGGTTTCTATATCGCGGAAGAGGATCTGAAGCTGCGCGGCCAGGGCGATCTGTTCGGCCTGCGGCAGAGCGGCGTGGCCGGCTTCGACCTGGCGGACGTTTTCCGGGACCGGGAAATCCTGCAGCAGGCTTCAGCGGCAGCCGGGAAAATAATGGAACAGGGCCTTCTGGAAGAAGGGGAATATGCGCAGCTGAGAGAAATCCTCAATGAAAAGGTTTCTGACCAGGCGGCGACACTATAATTCAGGCCAGGCTTTCCGCAGACGGACAATTGGTTTTCCGCCGAGGCCTGCGCCGCGGAACCGCTTGACAGAATTACGGAACGTTTATTATAAATAAATTTCAGATAAATCTACAGGTTATAAAGGATGAGACCATGCTGACAAACGATCAGATAGAAGAATATATTTCCCGGTTTCCCATATATCAGTATACCTTTTTGAAACCGGAAGACGTGGAATTCTCGGATGACGTACGGGCGATGTGCAAAAGGATCTGCAGCCGGTATGATACCAACTGGTCCTGCCCGCCGGCCGTCGCCAAGGTCGCAAAATGCAGGGAGCGGTGCTCGGCGTATCCGGACGTCCTGTTTTTCTCCAGCGTCGGAGCGGTGGAAGGGAAAAACAGGAAGAGCCGGAACGAGTCCAAAGAGGTCCATGAGGAGCTGACCCGGCATGTGGAAGACTATCTGATCAATAACGGGATCACGGTCTACACCCTCACCAGCGACGCGTGCACCCTTTGCCCGAAATGCAATTTCCCCCATGAATACTGCCGGCATTCGGAACTGATGCATCCCTGCATCGAAAGCCACGGAATCGCGGTTCCGGATCTCGCGGAAAAATGCTGCATGGATTACGACCTCGGCCCGAAACTGTATGTCTGGTTTTCGCTGATCTATTATAAGGAAGCGGAGATCATTCCGGAGGAAGAAGAGCTTCATGAGTGAAACGGTTTTTGAAGAAAGAATGGAAATTACCGCGGAAGACGCGGCGGAAGTGCTGGGACGCTACGATCAGTACGCGAAAAAGATCGAACGGGCCTTTCACGTTTCCCTGATCATGCGGGGGGATTCCCTTCGGATCCTCGGTCAGAAGGAAGCGGTGGAAAAAGCGAAGGGCGTGCTTGCCGAACTCGTCGTTCTGAGGGAAAAAGGCGCGGAAATCACGGAACAGGCCGTGAATTACCGCATTTCCATGTTCCTTTCGGAAAAGGAGCAGCTCCTGACCGGGCTGGACCAGGAATGCATCTGCCATACGGTGACCGGCAAACCCGTCGTCCCGAAAACACTGGGACAAAAAGAGTATGTGCAGAGTATCCGGAACAACATGATCACCTTCGGTATCGGGCCCGCCGGTACCGGAAAGACTTATCTGGCCATGGCAATGGCCATTACCGCGTTCCGCAATGAGGAGGCAAACCGTATTATTCTGACCCGGCCGGCGATTGAGGCGGGCGAAAAGCTGGGCTTTCTTCCCGGAGACCTGCAGAGCAAGATCGATCCGTATTTAAGACCGCTTTACGATGCCCTGTATCAGATCATGGGAGCGGAGAACTTCCAGAAAAACATGGAGAAAGGGCTGATTGAAGTGGCGCCCCTTGCCTATATGCGAGGCAGGACGCTGGACAACGCCTATATTATCCTGGATGAAGCCCAGAATACGACCCAGGCCCAGATGAAGATGTTTCTGACCCGGATCGGCTTCGGTTCCAAGGTCATCGTGACCGGGGACCTTTCCCAGAAGGACCTTCCCCCCGGGGTAAAGTCCGGGCTGGATATTGCCGCCGAGGTGCTGAAGAAGATTGAAGGCATCGCTTTCTGCACACTGACCAGCAGGGACGTCGTCCGGCATCCGCTGGTGCAGCAGATCGTCGAGGCTTATGAAAAATACGAAAAGAAGCATTCGGGATCGGAAGGAACAGAGCGCGGCAGCAGGAGGCAGAACGGCACGAAAAGGAGCGGACGATGATCATCAATATTGAAAAAGAAACACGAATCGATCTCGGACTGGATTACGCCGGCATCGCGCAGGCTGCCGCGGAGGAAGTCCTGCGGCAGGAAGATATCCCCGAAGAGTGCGAAGCGGAGATCCTGCTGATCAACAATAAAAAGATCCGCGAACTGAACCGGGAGCACCGGGGCATCGACAGGGAAACGGACGTCCTTTCTTTCCCCATGATCGAGTTTGCCATTCCCGGCATCCTTCCGGAAGACGCAATGGCGGATCCGGAAACGGGCGCGCTGTTCCTGGGGGATATCGTGATCTCCCTGGAAAAAGTCCGTTCCCAGGCAAAGGAGTACGGCCATTCCTGCAAACGGGAGTTCGCTTTCCTTGTGGTGCACAGTATGCTTCATCTGCTGGGATATGACCATGTAAATTCCCGCAAAGAGGAAAAGATCATGGAGGAGAAGCAGGAGAGCGTTCTTTCGGCTCTCGGTATTACCCGGGAGGAAGAGAACGAGCCGAAGCCCGCCCCTGAGGAGGTGCGCGGGCTGTTCCGTGAAAAAAAGCGGATCGTCGTCAAGATCGGTTCTTCGTCCCTGACCCATAAGGAGACCGGCGAACTGGACCTGGTCAAGACGGAAAAACTGGTCCGGGAGCTGACTGACCTTCGGAACCGCGGAAAGGACGTGGTCCTCGTCAGTTCCGGCGCGGTCATGGTGGGGCGCAATACACTGGGAGAGAAAAAAGAGGGCATGCTGAATTTCAAGCAGGCCTGCGCTTCGGTGGGCCAGGCCCGTCTGATGATGATTTACCAGAAGCTTTTCTCGGAATACAACCAGCTTTGCTCCCAGGTCCTTCTGACCCAGGAAAACATTGTCAACGACAGCAGCCGCGTCAACGCGAAAAACACGTTTGAAGAGCTGTTCCGGCTGGGAGTGATCCCCGTCGTGAACGAAAACGATACGGTTTCCACCTACGGGATCAACCAGATCTCCCTGCTGGGGGACAATGACCGGCTTTCCGCCATCGTATCCTTTGTGGTCGGCGCGGATCTGCTGATCCTTCTGTCCGATATTGACGGACTTTATACCGATGATCCCAACAAAAACAAGGACGCGGAGTTCATTGAGACCGTGGACCGCATCGACGACCGCCTGGTCCGGATGGGGAAAGGGCCGGCCAGCGACGTCGGAACCGGCGGGATGGCCACCAAGATTTCCGCCGCCGCGATTTCCACCTTCGGGGGGGCGGATATGGTGATTGCTTCCGGCGACGATTTTTCCAATATCCACCGGATTGTGGACGGGGCGCCGCTGGGAACGGTCTTTACGGCAAACAAAAGGGACGAATCCTTCCTCATTCATTATATTGAAAACGGCGGAAACGCCTGAAATCAGGAACAGGAGAACATCATGAACATTAATCTGGACCGGATCAACGAACTGGCAAGAAAACAGAGGACCGAAGGCCTGACGGAAGAAGAAATCAAAGAACAGGTACAGCTCCGCGCCGAATACGTCGCGGCGGTCCGCAGAAACCTGAAATCCCAGCTGGACAATATCGATATTCTGGAGCCCGACGGGACGATAACCCGTCTGGAGGATACCTATTCCGAAACCCGGAAAAAGTCCCACTGAACGAAAAACGGACGATCCGGCTGCCGGTAAGCCTTCCGGAGCCGGTACGGCAGAAGATAAAATGTAAGGAATACTGTGAAAAGGAGAGAACGGCATGTCAAATCTGATCACCCTGGCCCTGGACGCGAAAGAAGCGCAGAGAATCCTGGCGGGCCTCCCTTCCGGAAAAAAGAACGAATGTCTGATGACCTGCGCAAAGGACCTGGAAAGCTTCGCCGGTTCGATACTGGAGAAAAATGCCGTTGACATGGAAAACGGCAGGAAAAACAATATGCCGCAGGGGCTTCTGGACCGCCTGCTGCTCACCGGGGAGAGAATTGCGGGAATGGCGGAGGGCCTTCGCCAGATCGCAGCCCTTCCGGATCCCATCGGAGAGGTCCTCGGAATGAAAAAACGGCCGAACGGGCTTCTGATCGGCCAGGTCCGCGTACCGCTCGGGGTCGTCGGCGTCATTTATGAAGCCCGGCCGAATGTGACGGCGGATGTTTTCGGACTTTGCTTCAAGACCGGAAATGCCGTGATTTTAAAAGGAGGCAGCGACGCGCTGCACTCCAATATGGCCATTGTGGACGTGCTGCGGGGATCTCTGGAAAAGTGCGGACTTCCGGCGGAGGCGCTGACGCTGATCACGGATACCTCCCGGGAGGTTGCTACGGAATTCATGAAGATGGAGGGCTATCTGGATGTCCTGATCCCCAGAGGAGGAGCCGGCCTGATCCGGGCCGTTGTTCAGAACGCGACGGTTCCGGTTATCGAAACGGGGACGGGCAACTGCCACATTTTCGTGGATAAAACGGCGGACCTGTCCATGGCTGCGGATATTATCCTCAACGCGAAGACTCAGCGGGTCGGCGTCTGCAACGCCTGCGAGTCCCTTGTGGTTCATGAGGACGTGCTGGAAGATCTTCTTCCTGTTTTATCGGAGAGGCTTGCCGCAGCCGGCGTGGAGATCCGGGCGGACGAGCGCTCCATCCGCTTTATTCCGGGCGGGGTGAAAGCATCGGAAGAAGACTGGGGAACGGAATATCTGGACTATATCATTTCCGTCAGAACCGTCTCTTCGGTGGAAGAAGCGATTGCCCACATCAACCGCTACAATACAGGCCATTCCGAAGCCATTATCACTAACGATTATAACAATTCCCGGAAATTCCTGAACGAAGTGGATGCCGCCTGCGTCTATGTGAACGCTTCCACCCGCTTTACCGACGGCTTTGAATTCGGGTTCGGAGCGGAAGTGGGCATCAGTACCCAGAAGCTTCATGCCAGAGGACCGATGGGCCTGACGGCGCTGACCACGACGAAGTATATTATCTACGGAAACGGACAGGTAAGGGGATAAAACATGTCCGGAGACAGGGCCCGTTTCAGGGAGGCTCTTTCCAAAGAGGAGCTCATCCGGACCCGAAAAGCCTGGCCGGCCGTGCTTTGCCCCGGTATGACAGTGGAGCACAGGAGCGAAAACCGGAAAACGAATCCTGATACGGGAAAATAATGAAATCTTTGAATTTGAGGCGACAGACGCTTGATTTTAGACCGGTACTTGTTTATAGTTAAAAAGATGGTTCTGCCCTTCATGCAGGTGCTGCGGCCGGGCGGGAATGATTCAATTATTTTTAAACATTCAACGGAGGAAATCTATCATGGGAAATGAACGTAAAGTTGTTATAGCCGGTGCTGTCAGAACACCTGTCGGTGTCATGGGCGGATCTCTTGCTGGCTACAGCGCAGTGGATCTTGGCGCTATGGTCATCAAAGAAGCCGTAAAGCGTGCTGGCGTACCGGCGGATAAAGTGGATATGGTCTACATGGGCTGTGTTCTTCAGGCAGGCCTCGGACAGAACGTTGCCCGTCAGGCTTCCATCAAGGCCGGCCTTCCGGTTGAAGTTCCGGCTCTGACCGCCAACATCGTCTGCGGTTCCGGTCTGAACTGCGTGAACATGGGCGCTGCCCTGATCAAGTCCGGCGATGCGGACATCGTTGTTGCCGGCGGTATGGAAAGCATGTCCAACGCTCCCTATGCGATCCCCGCGCTTCGTTTCGGCAAGAAGATGGATGTTGCCAACAACACCAAGGGCCTGGTAGACGTTATGGTTAACGACGGACTCTGGGATGTGTTCAACAACTATCACATGGGCACCACTGCCGAGAACATTGCCGAGAAATACGGATTCACCCGTGAAGCTCTGGACGAGTTCTCCGCAAAGAGCCAGAACAAGGCGATTGCTGCCATCAAGGCCGGCAAGTTCAAAGATGAAATCCTTCCGGTGGAAGTGAAGAAGAAAAAGGAAACCGTGATTTTCGATACCGATGAAGGCCCCAGAGACGGAAGCACTCCGGAAGTTCTGGCGAAATTAAAACCCGCCTTCATCCCGAACGGAAAGTGCACCGCCGGCAACTCCTCCGGTATCAATGACGGCGCTGCGGCTGTTGTCCTTATGACGGAAGAAAAGGCCAAGGAACTGGGTGTTACCCCGATGGCTACATGGGTAAGCGGCGCTCTCGGCGGCGTAGATCCGGCTTACATGGGACTCGGCCCGATCGAAGCGGTCAAGAAGGCCATGGCGAAGTGCGACTATGAAGTAGCCGACATGGATCTGATCGAAGCCAACGAAGCTTTCGCGGCTCAGGCGATGGCGGTTGCCCAGGATCTGAACTTTGATATGGAAAAGGTCAACGTCAACGGCGGCGCTGTTGCCATCGGACATCCGATCGGAGCTTCCGGCTGCCGTATCCTTGTTACCCTGCTTTATGAAATGCAGAAGAGGGATGCCAAGAAGGGCCTCGCAACGCTCTGCATCGGCGGCGGTATGGGATGCGCCTGCGTGGTAGAACGCGACTGATCCGGGACTACTGAATTCTGAGACTAAAGGGGATTGTCGTAAAGGCAGTCCCCTTTTTGCAACTTGGATGACAGGTGACGGCGGATCCGGTTTTTCTCCCGCGGCAAAGGGAAAACCGGGAACCTGAAACCGGTTACGACAGGAAAGTGAGGGATTCTATGTACATTAACCAACAGAGTCCGGCACAGAAGAAAGTGGATGAACTTTACGAGTGCCTGAGCCGAAGGAGAGGCGCCTCTCCGTTCGGAAGCTGTCCGGTGGATCTGACGGCTTCCTTTGTAGCGCTCTGTCTGGCGCAGAGCTGCGGAAAATGCGTCCCCTGCAGGATCGGTCTGGACCGGCTCCATTCCCTTCTGGAGAAGATCCTGGACAAAAAAGCCGACGCGGAGGACCTGAAAAACGTGAAGCAGTGCGCCGAAGCAATCTATGATTCCGCGGACTGCGCCATCGGATTTGAAGCGGCCCAGCTGGTGCTGAACGGCCTGACGGCGTTTGAGGACGATTATCTTTCCCACATTGAAAAAGGGGTCTGCACCGAGCATTTTTCCTCCGTTCCCTGCTCGGCGGGCTGCCCGGCCAATGTGGATATTCCCGGATATATGGCGCTGGTTAAAGACGGACGCTGCGCGGATGCGGTGCGTCTGATCCGGAAGGACAATCCCTTCCCGTCCACCTGCGGCCTGGTGTGCGAGCATCCCTGTGAGAGCCACTGCCGCCGGCAGATCGTGGACGATGCCCTGAATATCCGGGGAATCAAACGGTACGCGGTGGAAAAAGCGGGGGTTGTCCCGGCCCCGGAATGCGCGCCGGACAACGGAAAGAGCATCGGCGTTATCGGCGGAGGCCCTGCCGGACTGACCGCGGCTTATTTCCTGCGCCTGAAAGGTTTTGCCGTGACCGTATATGAAAAAAGAAACAAACTGGGCGGAATGCTCCGTTACGGTATTCCGAGCTACCGTCT
>CADBNG010000117.1 GCA_902795985.1 uncultured Lachnospiraceae bacterium | reverse complement strand
GCTGGTATTTCAGCGTCGCGCCGCAGTCCTCTCCGTGAAGGTTTCCGCAGTCCTGAAGCAGATCAATCAGCCCCGGAAGGTTCAGATACAGGTCCGCCCCCACTGCATGATAAAGGATTCTTGTGTCCAATTTATAAATCAACGGTTTATGCCTCACTGTTCATCTGGTATATTCGAATAATTATAGCATAGATATTGTGCTTTTTGCAGGATAAATATGCTATTATAGATTTGTTCTTCCGGCCGCAGTCCGGAAACCATTCAAAGGAGTCCGCGCTATGAGCTTAACCAAAATACAGGAACGCAACCGGACCATTATCCGGTACAACGCCGCCGGCATTGCCTTGAACGGCGCTCTTTCCGTCGTCAAGCTGATCACCGGTGTTTCCATTCACTCCAAAACCGTCATCCTCGACGCGGCGAACGGACTGGCCGATATGCTTTCTTCGGCCATTTCCATCATCATGACCTTCTTAACCGGCCGCAAGGCGAATCACGAACATCCCCTTGGATTCGGCCGGCTGGAATACATCAGCTCCATGATCATCACTTCGCTGATTCTGGTGATGGGCATCCGGGCCATATATACCGCCATTCTCGATATCATTCATAACAATGGAAAAGTGCATTACGACCTGGCGGTGATTATCATCATGATTATCTCGCTGGTGGTCAAACTGCTCTATGGACGCAAATGCATCCGTAAAGGTCATGAGCTGAACTGCATCTCGCTGATCATGATCGGCAAGGAATCCATGGACGACTCTTTCGTCTCCGTGATCATCCTGGTTTCCATCCTGGTCTACCGGGTCAGCGGCGTGGATATTGAACCCTATGTCTGCATTTTCATTGCAGCCCTGATTGTCCGGACTGCCATCCTGATGCTGCGGGAAACCGTCAACTCCATTCTCGGCACAAAAGTCAAACCGGAAACCCTGGAAGCCGCTAAAAAACTCATTATCGAAGAAGACGGGGTCAGCAACGTTTTCAATCTGGTCATCCATAATTACGGGGAAGGCGTCCTGATCGGATCCGTGGATATCGAAGTCGACGAACACATGACCGCGGGACAGATCCGCCGGCTGACCGCCAACATCATTGAGAAAGCGAAAACCATCGATCTGAATCTGACCGCCGTCGGCATCATCGGCAGCAGTCTTTCCTCTCCCGCTGCCCGGGAACTCTGGGACCGGATTCTGGAAATCGTCGCGAAAAACGACCGGATCATCCGCGCCCATGGCTTCTATGCCGATTTTGAAAAGCATTATCTTTCTTTCCTGGTGCTGACAAAGCCATCCGGAAAAGACGGCTCTCCCATTCCGGCGCTGGCGGAAGAAGTCCGGTCGGTCTGTCCCGGGATGACCGTGGATATCCGGACCATTCTGGCCGAATAACCCCGGCGTTTTTCTACAGGAGCTCTGCGGAAATCATAAACCGCAGCCGGTATTTCCTGTTCGCCGGATAACAGTATTTCGGAAGGGTTCCCGGTCCGCAGCTTCCGGTGCCGATGCCTTTGTTGAAAGCCGAAAGCGTCACATAGGTTCCGGTGGTTTTTTCTTCTTCCCGATGGGTCATCTCCATCAGTTCCCGGTCCGTATACGGCTTGATCCCAAGTTCGAACGGTTCATCCAGGGCTGTAAAGGTCACACGGATTCTTCCGTTGTCGAGGGATACGAAACGGCAGTCGCAGCGGTTCCCGCTTTCCTGCGGACGGATATTCGGCTCCGTCATATCTTCCACGGAACAGGATACTTCCCCGATCGGATACTGCTCCTTCATATCACAATAGGTTTCGCCGCAGCGGCCGTAATAGGTCACATTCCGGAACGACGAATCCAGTGTGAATGTCCTGCCGAAGCGCGGCAGGTCAAAGCCGGGGCGGCGGGACTGCGTGTTTTTCTTCTTCTCCGGTGTCAGGGTGACGGATACCAGGATTCCCTCCTGCGTTCTTTTGTATTTTTCCGAAACCAGAAACGTTCTTTTCCCGCAGTGGATGCGGGTGACGAGCGAGCAGCCCGTTTCCCGGTAATCCGCCTGAAGGATTTCTTCCCGCTCTTCGGCATAATCCTTCATCGGTCCCGGCATCAGGCCGTAAAGTACGTCATTGTCGGTCGGCGCGCGGAACAGGGTCACCGAAGGATTCGACGGCAGCAGCCGTTCCTTTTCCCCGCCGCTTTTTGACCCGCCGGCCAGAAGCGCCAGATCGACCACCGGCAGCGCGCCTTTCTCCGACCATTCCGGGCCGAAGGGAATCGTGTGGGTCAGCGCCATCCGGCGGATCTGCTGCGGCGCTAAAAAGATCTGCTCTTCAGCAAGCGCTTTGCCCTCAGCGATATCCAGCGTCAGGATGTTAACGAACGCATCCGTACCGTTTTCCGCGCTTTTTCCGATATGCTCCTCCGTGCCGATCCGGATTATTTCCTTTGAGAGGGGCCCTGCGGAGGGAATCACCGTTTCGGTGTACCCGTCGCTCCAGCGGAAAATCAGCCGGAACCGCTTCCCCTCCGAAAAGCCGGTGGTGTTGAAGATTTCAAACCGGTCTTTTCCCGCGTACCGGACCCGCACCGGACGGTAAAGATGCCGGATCACGGCCGCGCCGGTAGAAGGCGTCCGGTCCGGATAGAACAGGCCGTCCACACAGAAGTTCCCGTCATGCTCCCATTCTCCGTGATCCCCGCCATAAGTGTAACGCCCGTCGGGATGCAGCACGGCATGGTCGTTCATCTCCCAGACACAGCCGCCGCAGAGGTTGTCATGGGCATATATTTCCTGCCAGTATTCCTCTCCGCCTCCGGGACCGGTTCCCATGGCGTGCAGATACTCACAGAGGAAGTAAGGCCGGTCGTTCATTTCGCGTATTCTGCGCCGGCCCTCTCCGGTTTTCCTCACAATTTCATGAGTAGGATACATTTCGCCGGCAATATCGTATGCCCGGCGCCTGCTGTGAACCGCTCCTTCGTAATGCAGCGGAATCCGGGTGCGTTTTTTCAGCCAGCGCGCCATCCCGTCCTGACAGCGGAACCCTCCGGCTTCGTTCCCGAGGCTCCACATGATGACAGAGGGATGAAGTTTGTCGCGTTCATAAAGACGTTCCGCCCGGTCCAGATAATGCGCTTCCCATTTCGGATCCCGGCTGATCCGGTTGTAATCCGGCGGCAGCTTCATGGAATAGGCGCCGTGGGTTTCCAGATCCGCTTCGTCGATCACATAAATCCCGTACTCATCGCATAATTCGAGCAGCAGAGGATCGGGAGGATAATGGCTGGTCCGGATCGCGTTGATGTTGTACTCTTTACAGAGCCGGACATCCTTCTCAATCTCCTCCGGAGTCATCGTATAACCGCCGGTCGGGCTGGAATCATGATGGTTGACTCCCTTGATCTTGAAACGGCTTCCGTTCAGTTTCAGAACGTTTCCGTCGATCGTTATGTTTTTAAAGCCGACCCGGGTTTTAATACAGGTTCCAGGCGTTTCGATATACAGGTCGTACAGGACCGGCTCTTCCGCGTTCCATTCTTTTACTTCCAGGCCGGTAAAAACCGCCCGGGCCCGTCCTTCTTTTGCCGTCAGGGTCCGGCTGACGCCGATCCCGTGTCCGGCAATGGAAACCGTGACTTCCGATTCCGGAACCCGTTCATACAGTTCAACCGGCACTTCCGCGTCGTAAACGGCTCCGATTTTCCGGCGTTCAAACCGGAAGTCCCGCACGTCGGCCGGACGGCTGACCCGGAGCAGCACATCCCGGAAAATGCCGTTGTTCCGGAACATATCCTGACATTCCAGGTACGTCCCGGTACACCAGCGGCGCACCACCGCCAGCAGTTCGTTTTCACCCGGCCGGATCATTTCCGTGATATCAAATTCGGCAGTATTATGGCTTCCCTCAGAATAGCCGGCAAATTCCCCGTTAACATAGACGTCCAGGCAGCTCGCAGTGCCGAGGAAGGACAGCTCATGCCTCAGGGCTTCGTTTTCCACGGTAAAGAAACGGCGATAAACACCGACATAATTATATTCATTCTCCGGCGTTCTTCGGACCGAACGCAGACCGGTATCCGCCCCGATCCAGGAAAAGACCGGACCGACCGGTTCCTCTTCGGGAATCCGCGGCGGGTCGAAGGGAAACTGATAGCGCGTATTCACGTAAAAGGGGCGGTCATAACCCTGAAACTGCCAGCATCCCGGGACTTTGATCTTCCGGAACTCCGCCGTTTCCGTATCCAGCACGTCCGGAAGTTCCGACGGCCGGGGATAAAAAAGAAAATCCCAGTCCCCGTTCAGGCAGCGGACCTTTCCGGACCGGTACCGTTTCTCCGTAAGGGAAACCGCATCCGCGCTCATTTTATCCGGGTAAGGGATAAAATAGCTCCGGGCAGGAAGACGGTTCGCCCCGATGACCTCAAAATCCCTGTAGTTTTCCTTATTGATCCGATATTTCATCGACATCGCCTCCGGTATATTCTGTTTTGTTAATGTAACCGAATTTCCCCCGGAATGCAACAAACCGTAAGCCGAATTCAAAACTGTGTTACTGTCAATCAACGGCAAAGTTTCCTTCTCCTCTTTTAGGTGCCTGGTCTTTTGTTCTGTTTCCTGTTCAGCTGCCACAGCCAGATCAAAAGGTCTGTACGTTCCCGGCGGCATCAGCCAAAGGAGCGGGAAGACCGCGCGAGTACGTCCTTAGTCGCTCTGGCTGAGGGACGAAGACATAGAGCGACTTGCCAATACAGCGAAACAGCCACTGCCAGTACGAGTGAAGGGCTGAGCG
>CADBNG010000116.1 GCA_902795985.1 uncultured Lachnospiraceae bacterium | reverse complement strand
ATTTCGCAGGCCAGGTAACCGCCGCCGATGTGCTTGTAACGGTCGCTGCCTTTTTTCTTCCAGATGTGGTGGGTGCCGGGATACTCACTGAACATGGGGCCTTTATAGGCTTCGTAGACTTCCACCTCCACTTCGCCCTCTGTCAGATCCAGCATCCAGTGGAAACCTTCGGCGCTTCGATTAATGAAGAGCCACAGAAGGTCTTCCTGTACCCGGCTGCCGCTCATTTTCATCCAGTCGGCGGCCAGCGTTTTCTTGTCGATGGACAGGCCTTTTTCTTCCATGATCCGGCTGTTGACGGCAGCGATCTGTCCGGCCAGGGCGAACAGCTTGTCATTTTTATCCAGGGTGATCACCTGAAGGCCCTTGTCCACGCAGCGGGCAGACGCGGCCAGGCCGCTGATGCCGCCGCCGATGACCAGGACTTCGGCGGTCACTGTTTCAGCGATATCCGCTTCCGGTACGGGATCCGGGGGTGTTTCCCAGCTGTAGCCCTTGCGGGGCGAACGGTTGGAATAGAATTTCATTTCCAGTTCAGACATAAAAACTCCTTCCGGTAAAACAATCAGATGTGCAGGCAGGCCTGGAATGCCTGATTGACCGCATCGGAGATCAGGCCGGCCTTGTTGTTGCAGTCGCCGACGATTGCCACGCTGGTCTCCGCGCAGGAGTGGCGCAGGGAGTCGACGGTATCAAGGCGGGGACGCATGCCGACCGCCAGAAGGACGTTGTCCGCCGGGATCTCTTCGAGTTCGCCGGATTCCATATCCTTGACAACAACGCAGTCATCTTTCACTTCCATCAGGGCGGTGCCGTAGCGGATCACGCCGCCGCCTTCCTTAATCAGACGCCAGAATTCCACGGCGGTGTTGGACATTCCCGCAAGCAGATTGCCTTCGGCGGTCTGCTGATCGAACATCTCCACCACAGTGACCTTCTTGCCGGCCTGGATGAATTCCAGAGCAGCCTCTATGCCGATGGCTCCTCCGCCGATAATGACCAGGTTTTCGCCAACGGCGACCTTGCCTGTTTCCGCGTCCGGCGCCCAGCATACATGCGGTTTGTCAATACCGGGGACCGGGGGAGTGACAGGAGTGGAGCCTGCGGCGATAACGATGGCATCATAGCCTTCGATATCCAGCAGATCTTTGGTCGCCTCCGTGTTCAGCAGGATCTTCGCGCCGCGGTCCCGGCACTGCGCGGCGGTATGGCGCATCCATTTCAGGTAATCCCGCATATCATTTTTAAAGGGAGCCGCAACGGCAGGAATCACGTTGCCGCCAAGCTCGCCGCTTTTTTCATACAGCGTTACGTCATGACCGCGGTCGAGAAGCGTCTGCAGGGCCTGGATGCCGGCAGGGCCGCCGCCGATAATGGCGACGCGTTTCTTCACATCTGCTTTGGGCACTTTGCCGTCCGGCAGCTGGCTGGTCATTCCGGACATGGGATTGATCGCGCAGAAAATGGGTTTGGGCACGAACAGGTGCTTGGTGCACGCGTTGCAGCGCATGCAGGGCCGGCGGTCTTCCGGACGGTTCTCCGCGTATTTGCGGGGCATTTCCGGATCGGCCATCAGGGGACGGCACATGGAAACGAAATCCGCCCAGCCGTTGGCGATGATCTCTTCCGCGTAATCCAGGCTCATGATGCTGCCGACGGTATTCACCAGCAGATCGGGATAGCGTTTTTTGATATCCCGGGCATAGTGGACGTTGAAGCAGTGGTCCATGAGGAAGTTCTGGCACCAGTTGCGGAAATAGGCGAAGTTGAAATCGCTGTGCAGGCCGGCCGAGACATGAAGAATATCGATATGGTCTTTCAGGTAGCCGATCAGTTCCAGCGTTTCTTCAAAATGCATTCCTTCTTCGGCGATCTCGTCGGCGGAAATGCGGAACTCGATGACAAAATTCTTTCCGCAGTGACGGCGGATGGAGTCGCACACCTCGATGGCGAAGCGGGCGCGGTTTTTGGTGCTTCCGCCGTATTCGTCGGTTCGATGATTGTACAGCGGGCTGGTGAACTGGCTGATCAGGTTGCCGTGTCCGCCGTGGACCAGGACGATGTCCATGCCGGCGCGCTTCATGCGCTCGGCCGCCATTCCGTATTTCTCAACGGTCTCATCGATCTTTTCCTTCGTCATCTCAATACAGGGAATCGGTTCCCGGCCGTTTTCCTTCGCCCTTAAGCGCTCGTTGTCGGAAATACGGGGCGAAGCGCTGTAGGGCGCGTGGCCGACGGTTTCAAAAGCCGTGTTCTCACCGTTGTGGTTGATTTCAAAAGAGGCGTGGCAGCCATACTGCTTGCACATGTCGGCATACCAGGTCATGGGAAGAATTCCGCTGTCGGAGTTCAGGTCCAGCTGATAAGCCTCATCCTTGCATTCGGTAATGTCGATGGAGCAGTTGCCCACATAGAGAGTGCAGACGCCTCCGCGCGCGAACATCCGGAACCAGTTGACGAAATCATGAGTGACTTTGCCGTCTTCACTGGCAAGGTTCGGGGAGGGCGGGGCAAGAGTGATGCGGTTTTTGAAATCGATCCCGCGGATGCGGATTGGCTGGAAAACATGGCTGTACTTTGATCCCATAATAGTGTCCTTTCTTAGTAAAAGTGAGATAACCTTTTGATAATATAAGAAATAACTTCTTACCCGGAATCATAGCATAGGGCCGGAAAAAGTACAATTATTTTGAACATGAGGGCCTGCTTTTTTGGGTTCCGGCGCTGTTTACAAGCAGGCATGGCAATGATATATTGAAAACAGGGATGGCACCGCTTACTCCGGCTCTTTTCGCCTGCCGTAACGCGGTCCTTCCGCAGAAAGATCAACGGTGCCCGGACCGGTAAAGCAGATTCCCGGAATCGGCGGACCCGGAACCGCATCGTAATTCCTTGCGTCTTTGTTTCGGGCAACGCCCTGATTATATGAGCTGCAACTGTTAATAGCGAAAACGAAAGGAAAAACATCATGTATGAATTCAGAGCAGTGACCCCACGTATTGAACGGATGCGCGTTATGGTGCGTGACCGTCTGATTGTAGCCGACGCCGAGAAAGAGACCCTCCAGCTGGAAGCCCTGCGGAAATACAGTCACTATCCGCCCATGGTGCAGAAGCCCTATATGTCTCTTTACGTAATCTCCCGTATGCCGATCGATGTTCTCGACGAAGAGTTTTTCGTGGGCGATATGGGCCACCGCGGCTGGGGCGAGGCTGACGGCCTGAAATGGCTGATGGCCGACATTGAGAATACCTGGCCTATCGAAGAAGACGGCCTTCACCATGCGCCGGATGATGATCCGCTGTATTCCCACCAGAAACTCGCGATCGCGCCGGATGATGTAAAACGCCTCCGGGAGATCTTCCGGGAAATGGCCGAGGTTTACGGCATGTTCGGACGCAAAGACTGGGTTCCGGCCGGGGCCGAGGAGTTCTTCGCCCTGCAGGCATCGGACTACGGCAAGATCGGCGGCTGGCCCCTTATGCTTCCGCCCGGTCATCTGACACCCGGTTTCCAGAACATCCTCCGGAGAGGGTATGGAGACATCCGCAGGCAGGCCCAGGAATGGATGGATGAACACAAGGGCAATATCATGGGCGACGACATGGACAAATACATGTTCTATGAAGCGGCCGCCGTTGCCTGTGACGGCGCCATCACCCTGACCCGCCGCTATGCCGATCTGCTCCGGGAAAAGAAGAAGACCGCTTCGCCCGAACGCGCCGCGGAACTGGAAAAAATGGCCGAAGGACTCGACTGGATCGCGGTCAATCCCGCCCGGACCTTCTGGGAGGCCCTGCAGCAGGTCATGCTGTACAACGTCTTCCTGAAAGTGGACAACAACCCCGGCGTCACCAGCCTCGGCCGCTTTGACCAGTACACCTGGCCCTACCTGAAAAAAGAGCTGGAAGAGGGAACCATCACTCTGGATCATGCCCAGGAACTGGTGGACGCTTTCTTCCTGAAGATCAATACCTTCTACGGCGGCGGATTCGGCAAGATGATCCAGACCGCCGGAATCGGCCACCTCGGCCAGCATACCACTGTCGGCGGCTGCATCCCGGAGACCGGAGAGGATGCCACCAACCCCGTTTCCTATATGGTGCTTGAGGCCATGAGCCGCCTGCAGCTCCATGAGCCTACGGTTTCCCTGCGGATCGGCGAAGATACTCCCAAGGAGATCTGGGACTGCGCCATGGCCACCTCCATGACGGTGGGCGGTCTGCCGCTGCTTCAGAATGATGAGGTTATCGTACCGGCCCTGCAGCGCGAACTGGGCTTCTCTCTGGAAGATGCCAGAAACTTTGCTTTCATCGGCTGCCAGGAGATCACCGGTTCCGGCAACGATTATCCGGCCCCGAACGGCTCCTCCATGGGCCACAGCGGCATTTACTGGGCCATCGCGCTGGATATGGCGCTGAATAACGGCATCAACCCCATCAACGGCGCCCAGGTGCCCGAGCATCTCCGCTCCGGCTATCTGACCGACATGAACTCCATGGATGATGTCCGGAAAGCCTTTGAGAAGATCTGCACCTGGATGATGACCTGGTCGGCCACCCTCAACAACTATACGGAACATGAATTCCCGCGCCTGTTCCCGTTCCCGAACCTTTCCATTTCCACGGAAGGCTGCATGGAGAGCGGCAAGGATGTGTCCCAGGGCGGGGCGAAATACAACTCCTTCGGCGGCACGGCAACAGGCCTGGCGACCACGGCGGACAGCCTTACTGCGCTGAAGTACATGATCTTTGACAAGAAGCTGGTCTCCAAGCAGGAGTATCTGGACGCAATCCTTGCCAACTGGGAAGGACATGAGATGCTGCGCCAGAGGATCCTTCACGAAGTGCCTCATTTCGGCAACGCGGATCCCTATGCGGACGAGGAGATGAAGTACTGCATCGATCTGTACTACAATATCTGCCGGCCTTTCCATACTTCCCGGGCAAAGGTTTACAAGTGCGGCACATTCGGCGCATCCGACCACGTCGTCCAGGGAGAGATCACCTGGGCCACTCCGGACGGACGCCGGACCGGCGAGCCCATCGCCGACGCATCCAGCCCGTGCCAGGGCCGCGATGTATGCGGACCGACTTCCGTATTTATTTCCTCCACGTATTTTGATCACTCCCATTTCATGGACGGTATGGCGCTGAATCTCAAGATTCATCCCTCCGCCCTCAAACGGGGAGACGGCATCTCCAAGCTGGAAGATGCCACGAAGGTTTACTTCAAGCAGGGAGGCATGGAGGTCCAGTACAACGTGGTGGACGCCGAAACCCTGAAAAAGGCCCAGGCCCATCCGGAAGACTACCATAATCTGGTTGTGCGTATCGCCGGATTCTCCGCCTATTTCGTGGATATGACACCGGCCATGCAGCAGGACATCATTTCACGCGCCGAACACAGCATCTGAATCCGGTAAGGGCAGAGAAACCGTTTTTTTCCGAAAATTCAGGTAATTGGACCGGGATTTGTCAGGTTATCAGAACAATACAGACAATCTTTTCTTGACGAATGCCCGGTCTTTTCCTATACTGATGTTTAGTGAAAAAGTTATGGATATGGCAACTGTTTGGTTAACGGTCTGACCTTAAGAACTTGATTTTATTAGGCATTTTTAGTATTTTATTTTTGTGCAGTTATTGTTTTTTAACAATACACATAATATTTAAGGAGGACTTGTAAATGAAAAAGATCGTAGCACTCACCATGGCTCTGATACTCGTTCTCAGCCTGGCGGCATGCGGAGGCTCCAGCGCCAGCAGCAGTAGCAGCGCAGCACCCGCGCCCGCAGCAGCAGCGAGTTCAAGTGCCGCCACCGCTGAAGCCAGCGCACCGGCTGCCACCTCCAGCGACACTTCCGCTCCGGCTCCGGCAGCTCCGACCAGCGGAAAAGCCTACCCCAACTGTAATGAAGATGGTTCCATCAACTATGACACCATCGCCCATTACGATCCCGATTATGACTACACCCAGAATGAAAAATTCAAGGTAGCCTACATCGCGGAATCCGGCACAGCGCTGTATCAGCAGTCTGCTGCTGCGTATGAGCACTGGGCACCCCTGTACAACATGGAGTGGGCAGGATTCCTCAGCGCCGACGGCGACGTTGACATGTTCCTGACAGACCTGCAGACCATGATCGACCAGGGCGTCCGCGGCTTCATTCTTGACCCCGACTCCACCACCTTCCCGGCAGTTCTTTCCGTTCTGGAACAGAACAAGGATAAGGGCCTGGCCTGGATGAGCCAGATGTCTCCGCCCCGTGACGGCGAGACCGGCGACGGTGTTCCGGTAGGCGGCAACTTGATCAACAACTATGTAGGATTTGATAACGTAGAATCCGGACGTCAGGTTACCCGCCGTCTGATCCAGTGGAAGGAAGAGACCATTCCGGACGTTGACTGGAGCGAAATCGGCTTCCTGATGATGGAATTCTCTGTAGCAGCAGCTCTTATGGAGCGTCATACCGGCTCCCTGGAAGTTTACCTTGAGGCAGGCGGCCTTGAAGAGAACTACTTCCTCTGCGACTGCGTCTCCACCGGTCTGACAATGCAGGGCGGCATGGATGCTGCCGGCCCGATCGTTTCTTCCCATCCGGAGATCAAGTACTGGCTTGTTAACGGCCTGATCGACGACTTCGCACAGGGCGCAGCCGCGATCCTTGACCAGCAGGGTCTGACCGACACCTCCGCCATCTGCGTATTCGGCGGATCCGCTCTGATCCAGCAGTGGGACGGCGGCCAGGAAGACGCTTTCCGTTTCGCCGTGTTCACCGCACAGACTCTGTACGGCGAGCCCATCATCGGCGCGGTCTATGCCTTCCTTAACGGCTGGGTAACTCCCGATGAGATCTGGCCGAGCTGGGTCAAGGGCAGCGATCACGGTATCGATGGACATACCTATTCGCAGCTGCTCCTGCCGACCGAATCTCTGGAGCATGACAGCTATAAGCACTATCTGGAATGGACCGACATGTATACACATTCCGATATCTATGATTATCCGCAGGATGGCATCAGCCTTGACGACTTCACCCCGTTCGTTCCGGTTCCGGAAGGCTACGCGGATATGTGATTTGCGGACATTTGATTTCTGTTCTTAAGCTAATCATTTAATGCTGCATCGTAAACAAGAGAAAGTGGGCGGCAGTGTTTCGCCCACTTTTTCTTTAAGGTGACAAGTCTATTTAAGAAAAACAGGAGAACAGTAAATGGCAAAAACTCTGGAATTCCGAGGAATCGGAAAAAGCTACCCGGGTGTGCGCGCTTTGGATAATGTCAATTTCAAAGCGGAAGGCGGCAAAGTCCTTGCACTGATGGGCGAGAACGGCGCGGGAAAGAGTACGCTTCTGAAGATCCTGAATGGCGACCAGCCGGCAACCGAGGGAGAGATCCTGGTCGACGGCCAGGTAACCGCTTTCCACACCCCTCATGACGCCCAGGTTGCGGGTATCAGCGTGATCTACCAGGAACGGCAGCTGATGCCGAGTATGTCCGTTATGGAAAATCTTTTCGCGGATTCTCTGCACACGAATAAGTTCGGCCTGGTGGATCGGAACCTTCTTTATAAGGACGCGCTCGAGATCATTAATGAATTTGGTCTGAGTATCGACCCTGCCGCGATCGTTGGCCATCTGAGCATTGCCAACCAGCAGATGGTAGAGGTTATGAAAGCCTATCGGCGCGACAGTGATATCATCGCCTACGACGAGCCGACAGCACCGCTTTCCGAAAAAGAGATTGAACTGCTGTTCAAGGTTATTGAAAAACAGAAAGCGGCCGGCAAAGCGATCATTTATGTATCCCACCGTATGTCCGAAATCTTCCAGATCTCCGACGAGATCGTGGTTCTGAAAGACGGAAAACATGTGGGCACCCTGACTACTGCGAACACCAACTCGGCTGAACTTATCACGATGATGGTCGGCCGTGATATCGGCGATACCTATTCTTCACTTCGCCGCAACACACCGCAGGAAGAAGTCGTTCTGGAAGTCCGGAACCTCTGCTCTCCGAAGGTGCATGATGTCAGTTTCACAGTTCACAAAGGCGAGATCCTGGGACTGTCCGGACTGGTAGGTGCTGGCCGTACCGAGGTCGCCCGCGCGATCTTCGGAGCGGATCCGGTCACCGGCGGCGAGATCTATCTGCACGGGAAGAAAGTGGAATTCCGCCATCCCCGTGAGGCCATCGACGCGGGCATTGCCCTTTGTCCGGAAGACCGGAAAGAAGAAGGACTTATCATGTACCGTTCGATTGCCGATAACATTACCATGCCTGTGGTCAACTCGCTGAAAAAGTCTTCGCGTTTTATCGACCGCGGCAAGGCTGCCGAACTGGCGGAAAAGGCGGTCAAGACCTACGACATCAAGACACCTTCCATCCTCAAGATGGTCGCCGAGCTCTCCGGAGGAAACCAGCAGAAGGTCATTCTGGGGCGCTGGACAAATGATTTGATGCAGACTCAGCTGCTCATCCTGGATGAGCCTACCAAGGGTATTGACGTAGGTACCAAAGCGGAGATCTATCAGAAGATCTGTGACCTTGCCAGTGAAGGTCTGGCGGTTATCTTCATTTCCAGCGAACTGACGGAGGTTATCAACCTGGCTGACCGGATCGTTGTCATGCGCGGCGGCAGTGTCAGCGGTGAACTTCCCCGCAGCGAAGCGACAGAAGAGAGCGTACTCACGCTTGCCATGGCAGAAGAAAAGAAAGTCGCTTCATCTGAAAAGGAGGCGCAGGTATGAAAAGCGAAGGAAAAAGCATCAAATCGTTGCTTCAGAACAAAGTAGTCACACTGCTGTGCCTCTGGCTGGTCATGGTAATCGTCTTCTCGATCTGGGCAGCGCTTAAAAACACCAGTTTCCTGCAGCTGGCTGTTTTTAAAAACATTCTTAATTCACTCGTCGTGCCCGGATTCCTGACGATCGGCGCCGGATGTCTTCTGATCGCCGGCCACCTGGATCTTTCCCAGGCCGCCATCGGCGCGTTCGGAAGCATGGTTCTTGCCACAGCCGTCAAAGCATGGCACCTGCCCTGGTATGTGGCTATTATCCTGTGCCTGCTGCTGTGCTGCATATTCGGCCTTATCAACGGCCTTCTGGTTGTGAAGCTGAACTTCCCATCCTTTATCGGTACACTGGCCATGGCCTCTATGGTCAAAGGTCTGATGTACCTGTTCAGCGCGATGGGCAACAACGGCGTCGCCGCCAACATCAGCTTCCTGAATGACGCGACCGCATTTATAGGATCCGGAACCATAGCCGGAATTCCGTTCTGCATCATCCTGGTCGTGATCGCCTTTATCATCTTCGGCCTGCTGATGAGCAAGACAGCCTTTGGTATGAAGGTTACATTCCTGGGAGGCAACCCGGTGGCAGCTACGCTGGCCGGTATTAACGCCTCCGGAATCATCATACTGCTCTTTGTACTCAGCGCCCTTACAGGCGGCATGGGCGGAATTATTTTCTCCTCGCGCCTGAGCCAGGGTTCGCTGATGGCTCTGACCACCAGCCAGTTCACCGGACTGACCGCTGCCATCCTGGGCGGTATTTCGTTCGGCGGCGGCGTCGGAAATATGGGCGGTGCCTTTATCGGTCTGCTCATCCTCAATACCTTCCAGATCGGAATGGGTATCGTAGGCGTCAATCCTTTCTGGGTCAACGTCTTCTCCGGCGTACTGCTTCTGGTTGCACTGTCCCTCGACTTCTTTGCCATGATGCGGCAGCAGAAAGTCCTGGTACACTAAAGAAGGGAGGGTATGGAAATGAAAAAAACGTCTGTGTTTAATACTTTTCTTAAAAGCAAAGCCTTCCCGCTGATCATCATTCTGGTGGTCATGACCGTAATTACAATGGTTGTCAGTGAAGGCCGGTTCCTGTCCACCGGAAACATGCTCACCGTTTTATACGGAATCGTTATTCAGATTGCTTTCCTGTGCGGGATCGGCACGATCCTTATCAGCGGCAACATCGACCTTTCCGTCGGCGGTCAGGCAGCGCTGAGCACCATGATCTTCGCCATGCTGTGCAGCAAGAACCCCGGCATGCCGTGGGGAGTGGCGATGCTCATCACATTCTGCGCGGCGGTCCTGTTTGGTCTGGTGAACACGTTCCTGGTCAACAAGCTGCACTTCCCGTCGTTCATTGCCACAATCGGTATGTCCTCTGTCTACAGCGGACTGTGCTCCGTAATGAACACCGGCGATAATATCCAGATCGCCCGCGGTTCATTCACTGCGATAGGAAAAACAAACCTCTTTGGCTGGCTGCCGATCAGTTTTGTGGTTGTTATCATCATACTGATTGCCTTCCAGTTCATGCTTTCCTATACCCGTTTCGGGCGCAGCGTTTTCATGGTAGGCGACAACCAGCAGGCGGCGCGTCTGAGCGGCCTGAATCCGGACAGGGTCCGTATGATCCTTTTCATCCTGAACAGTGTTCTGGCCTGCTTTGGCGGCCTGCTCTGGTCTGCTCAGGCTAAACTTGCCAGCCCCACGGCTATTGTCTCTTCCGGCGCGGATATGCGTGTTATCTCCGCTGCCATCCTCGGAGGCATTGCCTTTACCGGCGGTTCCGGCAACCTGATCAGCGGTTTTGTAGCGGTACTGCTGCTGAATGTTTTCAACAACATGCTCATCGTCATCAACGTTCCTACATATTGGACCGTATTTGCCCAGGGCCTCGTCCTTGCGGTAGCTCTGGCGATGGACTTCTTCAGCACCAGACGCCGGCAGAAAGCTCTGCTGGAAGCGGTTGCTGCGAGCGAAGCGGCAGAAATGTCATCCAATGCGAACTGATCGACTGATTTTGAGGGTGTTCCGGAAAGGAACACCCTCTTTCCGTATCAAAGGGGACAGTCCCCTTTGAACCACGACAGAGCTCCTGTATCAAAGGGGACAGTCCCCTTTGATACAGGAGCTCTGTTTACGGAAACGGGAAGATAGAGTAAAATGGCATAAAAGCATTTGAAAGGTTACGCGTTTCATGCTGTTCGCCAGTATCGAATTTTTGCTGTGGTTTTTCCCGGTGGTTTTCGGAGTATACTACCTTCTTCCCCGGGGAGGGAAAAACTACTGGCTTTTGTTATCCAGCCTGTTGTTCTATGCATGGGGCGAGCCGTTCTTCGTCTTTGCGATGATGGGCTCGATTGTGTTTAATTACGCCGCTGCCCGGCTTATCGCACGGCCGGACAGGACAGACGCGGGCCGCCGTGCCCTGCTTGCCGTCGCAGTGGCCGCGAATCTGGGACTCCTGGCGGTTTTTAAGTATTCGGGTTTCGTTCTGCGAACGATCCACCGGCTGATCCCCGGGACCGAGGGCCTTTTTACCGTCCCGGACATCGCGCTGCCCATCGGGATTTCCTTTTTTACTTTCCAGGCCATAAGCTATATTGTGGATGTGTACCGGGGCATCCCGGCCCAGAAAAACCTTTTCCATCTTGGCCTGTACATTTCCTGCTTTCCCCAGCTGATCGCGGGCCCGATTGTCCGCTATTCCACAGTCAGGGATCAGATCGACTCCCGGGAGATCACTTTCCGGGGCTTTTCTCATGGATTGATGCGTTTTCTACTGGGCCTCAACAAAAAGATGCTCCTGGCCAACATCCTTGCTCCGGCGGCGGACAGGGCATTTGCCGGCGGGGATCTTTCCACCGCTGCGGCCTGGCTGGGGGCGGTGTGCTACGCCCTGCAGATCTATTTTGACTTTTCGGGTTATTCGGATATGGCCATCGGTCTTGGAGAGATGCTGGGTTTCCGGTATCCCGAAAACTTCGACCATCCCTACACTTCCGGAACCGTGACGGAATTCTGGCGGAGATGGCACATTTCCCTGGGCACCTGGTTCCGGGATTACGTATACATCCCTCTGGGCGGCTCCCGGGTGAAAAGCCGCGGCCGTCTGATGTTTAATCTGATGCTTGTCTGGGGCCTTACGGGCCTCTGGCACGGCGCGGACTGGACCTTCCTTTTCTGGGGACTCATTTACGGCGTGGTTATCACGGTGGAAAAAATCTGGGATCTGCCCCGGCGGCTGGAGAAGTCAGGGCGGCCGGCACAGGCTTTGTATCAGGTGTTTACACTGCTGGTTGTGCTTCTGAACTGGGTGCTCTTTCGGGCCGATGGACTCAACGGTGCGGCGGTGTATTACAGAACCATGTTCGGCCTTGCGGGAACGGGCCTTGCGGACGGGATCTTTTACTATACTTTGCGGGAATATGCTGTCTATCTGGCCGTGGGGATCCTCTGCTGCACCCGGCTGTTCCCTGCAATACTGAAAAGAGCGGAAAGAAAAGGGGAGAGAGCGGCAGAGAAGCTGCGTTCTGTCGGATATCTGGCGCAAATGGCGCTGTTCTTCCTGTCTTTCAGCTGTCTGGTGATGCGCGTTCACAATCCCTTTATCTATTTTAATTTTTGAGGGTTATGAAAAAAAACGGCAAATACAATCGCATAGGCTCTGCGGCAGCCCTGGTGGTATGTCTTTTTATTACCGTCTTCTCCCTGGTCAACCTGGACATCCCGGTGAAGTCCGTGGGACGCGGACTTCGCGGAGAACTCCAGCCGAAGGAGCTGGCTACGGAGCTCAGTTCCGGTGTTCTGGCGGATTCCTTCCGGGGCAAGACGTTCTTTGTGGAGCTCAACGGCCTGTTTGCCCGGTGTACCGGACGGACAGAACTCAACAGTGTGATGCGTCTGGAAAACGGCATGCTGGGGCCGGCCCTGGACACCATACAGCAAACGATGGATGTTGGCCAGAACGCCTCCCGTATAGCAGAGCTGTCGGACGCTCTTGCCGTGCAGAACATCCCGTTCCTTTATGTCCAGGCGCCCTGCAAACTGGACCTGCAGGGAGCGGTCCTGCCTCAGGGCATATCGGAGCAGATAAACCCGGATATCGACCGGATGCTGGAGCAGCTGGAGAAGAGGAGTGTCTCTACGCTGGATCTCCGCCCGCAGCTTGCGGGAAACAGCGAACTGGCAAGCCGTTATTTCTACCGTACCGATCATCACTGGACACCGGAAGCGGCGCTTCTGGGCTTCGGCAGGATCCTCACCTGGATGAAGTCCAACGGCTACCCCGATCTGGACAGCCGGTACGCCCGGCCGGAGCTGTGGGAAAAACATGAGCTCTCCGACTGGTTCCTGGGCAGCTACGGACGCCGGGTAGGGACGCTTTTTGCCGGTGTGGACGATGTAATGTGGTACACGCCCCGTTTTGAAACAGACATGATATGCATGATACAGGGCACGGATAATGTCTTCCGGGGAGACTTTGCCCGGGCCAATATCCGGCCGTTCTTCATCGAAAGAAAGGATTATTACCATCTGAATCCTTATTGCGTCTATATCGGCGGGGTGAGCAGCCTGGTACAGCACCGGAATCCCTCAGCGCCGAACCGGGAGAAGATCCTGCTTATCAAAGACAGCTTTGGTCTGCCCATGGAGGCATTCTTATCCTGCGCTTTTTCCCGGGTAGACGTGATCGATCTTCGGACCTACACTGACGCAACCATCGCGGAATACATCCGCTGGAGCAGGCCGGACCAGGTAATCATGCTCTATAACCCTCTGGCGCTCAACACTCCGGAGTATTTTGATTATGGCCTTCCGGACGTCATTGCCGGGGAGAAAGAGACCGGGACGGCACTTCTTTCGGGATACGGCACGGAACTGGTATCGGAGCCCGGAGAGGAATGCTTTGAGACGCTCCCGGCCGCCCTGTCCCCCGGAAAGAGGTACCGGATCTCTCTGGACGCGCTGGAGCTGCTGGGGGAAGCGGAAGGAGTAAGCCTCACGGTCTCCGATCCTCAAACCGGCGAACCGGTGACGGAATGCGCGTTCACCACAGACCGGAACGGCAATCTCACCGATGACTGGGAGGTGATACGTTGTCCGGAAAAACTTCCGGCAACGGGAGAGTATTCCCTGCGGCTGTATGCCGGCGTGCGCGGGGACACAGCACCCGGAGGCATACGCTGCCGGGGACTGACGGTGGAGGAACTGCCGGAATCCTGACCGATCAACGAGAAGGAGAAGGGAAGAATTTAAAATGATAAAAATACTGTTTATCTGCCACGGCAATATCT
>CADBNG010000115.1 GCA_902795985.1 uncultured Lachnospiraceae bacterium | reverse complement strand
CGATCGGAAGGTTCAGACTGTCGACAAAGTCCGAGGCAAAGGTCTCGGACTTTGTCGACAGTCTGAGCGCCGCTGAAGCGGCGCGTTCATTCTTTCCATTTTTCCTAAAACCCCCAGGCATCTTCCGTATACCCGCACTGTCTGCAAGCAATCTTCTTATATGTATCAAACGGTTTTTCAATATCGGCAACCGCCCCGCAATATGGGCAGGTAAATACTCCTTTCCCTCCGGGAGGCAACTTAGCTACTGCGGCCCGAATCTCTTTTGTTTTTTGCCGACGCTCAACCAACGCCAGCAATTCCGGATCCTCATGCTTGTTTCTCTTTTTCATAATCCTACTTCTCTTTCCGTGCTTCCCGGACATACTCGATGATAAACTTTTCACGCATGATCCTGAAAAGCGCCTCCAGATATTCATGATATATCAGGCACAGGTCTTCCGGTGTCGGAGGATGATTCCAGTCCGGATCACTTCGGTCTCCCGACATTACCTTCTTCTCAAAATCCTTCAGGCAACCGATCATTATATTCCGTTCCCTGATCAGTTCCGGATAAGAAAGTTCTTCTAAAGATGCTGCCAATCTTTCAGCCGAAAGCATCATTGTCCTTTCCCCTCCTTATTATCTTCTAGTAGCGTCCGTTTTCCCCATACATACTCGCTGTTATACTTTTCATTCATGATCCTGCAGATCGCAGCCAGATACTCAAAATACATCTGATACCGAACTGCCGGCGACGGGCAATAATTCCATTCCGGGTCACTGCGATCCCCCGCCATTTCTTTCTTTTCAAACTCCTGTAGGAACCTGATTAAATCATCACGTTCCCCGATCAGTTCCGGATAAGAAAGATCCTTTACCCGTTCTGCATAGTTTTCAGGCGAAATCATCATTGTCCTTTTTCCTCCTTTTCTTCCGGCAGATCATGATTCTTCTCTGTCTCCAGCTTGCACAGGACGCCTTTGTCCATCACCATGACGACCTTACCTTTCGCCGTATCCCCGATCTTGTCATACAGCCTGCCGGCGCTCCAGCTTTCCCCGATAACGGTGTACGGGCTGTTGGCCACATAGCCGATCTTCCCCAGGCCCTTCATCTTCACCTGGATCGCTTCCTTGTCATACTCGTTGTCCGGCTCTTTTTCCAGGCGGACCTTCATGCCCTTCTTCAGGAAATCCTGCCCCTCATAATGCTGCGTTCCTGTCAGCGTAAACCAGATTTTCATAAACAGACTTCTCCTTTCTCAGTCATCGCTCAGTCCGATCATCATCGCGGCAATCTCATCCTTCCGGCGATTCTCCCGTTTCCGCTTTGCCTTCTGCTCCGGCGTTTCTGGAATCAGCAGGCTGAACACCGCCAACAGGGCAATAACACCCCCGAAGACGGCCCAGATCCAGAAGAACAGGCTCTGCCCGTTGGCCATATGTTCCAGCACCAGAACGATGAGATACACGATAATCCCGATCATCTTTCACATCTCCTGTTATCAGTCGGTCGTAGGGTTTTCCCGGCATACCCATCGTACATCTTCGGATGATGAAAAAATTCAGCATCAAAAAGCCGTGCATTGCTGCACGGAGTCATAATAGGCTGCAAAAACCCCGAGCTGCCAGGATAAAGCAACCCGGGGCTTTTATTCCTATGTATGTGATGTCACCTGTCCGCAGGATAACGGTTAACCAGACTGCCGGTCAGGTCCGGGTAAAGCCTGCTCATGGTATCATAGACGGAACAGACGGTTACAATGTCAAAGTCCTCCAAACGCTGTTTCAGCCATCTGCTGTTCTCCCAGGCCTGCTTCAGGCAAATCTCAGTCCGTTCAGGCCTATCCCCTTCCCGGCTGGTTACAACATAACCATTCTCTGCGACACATTCCCGGATGCCCTGCAGATCTTCGGGAGAAAACTCCTCGAGGTTTTTCATGATCCAGTTATACGCTCTCACCAGTTCATCAAGGGAACGATGTTCACAATCATTATACCTGTTTTTCTTAACCAGCCCGGAGATATACTCGACCCTATCCCTTCCGGAGACATCAGGGGCTTCCGTGCTGGTGTAAAACTCCATGCCCTGTGATTCCGGTCCGGCATCCGGCAGGGGTTCGGACTTTGGCGGCAATTCAATAACTGTTTCCATTTCCTTTGCCATTCCTGCCGTATAGGAAACAGTTTCGGGCGTTATTTCATTCATCGGGTTGATTACGCGGGGCTGGTATCCAGCCTGCTGTGCTTCTTTTTCCAGGTCAAACACTTCGGAAATTGGCTTGCCCAGCATAATCTCATCCTGCTCTGCCCCCAGGAAGCTGCACAGTTCAGAAAACACCGGGTAGCTGAAACGCTGTGGCTGGTCTTCCTTCGGATTCTCATAATTCGAATAGGTCACCAGGCTGACATGGAGCGGTTCAAGCATGTCTGTAATCCTGTAGCCACACCTTTTCCGCGTCCTGCGAATCCTGGCCGCGATCTCTTCCGGTTTGATCGATCCGGCCAGCCACGCCAGTGTCAGGTTGAGCCCATCCGTATGCCCATAGCAGCATACCCTTGGAAAACCTTCGGGATGGTTCTGTTCCGATCCCGTTGCGAGGTATAACACATCCGTGTTCAGGGCAAAAGCTATAAGATAGGAATTAATCGCATAATCCAGGAAGTATTTCCCCAAGCCGTCCAGGATCCCCTCCTCCTCTTTGGCAAGTGAAACCAACTGGTTTTGTTTCGCGGCAGAGACATACCGGTTCAGGTTGTAATATCCGCTGGGGCAATACTGCATCAGGAACGCGAATCCCCTCAGGGGTATTTTAAGTTCTTCCATACGGATCAGCATCCGCATGCCGATCTCCTTCGGATTATAGTTGTTACTTAACTCAAGGTTACCTTTTGTCTGGCGCATCGTCAGGTCCTCCTCTCCCGATACGAAAATTATATATGAAAATATGGAATGGCGCAACGGCAAGTATGCAATTTTTTATTTGTTTTCAACCAAAAGTATATTTATTTTCGTTATTCGTATCGCTATTTATAATTTTTTATCGTTATTGCTTGCTTTAACTATATTTTTGATATATACTATATGCCGAAGTAACAGGACTAAGGTCCCCGACCATACCGGAACGGTCCTGTCCGGGATACAACCCCGGGGTGACGAACATGCGGTTCGTCCCTTGTTAAGAGGAAGGCATCACACGGGCCGGTTACCGGCCCGGTGAAAATAGCGGCCGGCAGGCCGCAGATAAGAGAGGAGTCTTTGGTATGAGTCTTGTGAGGTTGATGTTGTTCATTACGGTGGCGGATTTTCACCGGCTGATGGAAGTGCTGAAGAGCAGGAAGGCGTACGCCAGGCTGTACAAGTACTTCAGCTCCGTGTTCACGCCGGAATGGATCCGCGAAGAGACGGAAGAGAACGGGCTGGAAGAAGATGATCTCCTGATCGACGAGGATTATGAGCCGGCCATGGAAGAGCATGTCCCCGTGGAGGGGAGGTTCGAATGTGTCAGCACCCTGGCGATCGAGCTCAATGCGGCCCTTTCGGCAAAATCCGGTTTTACCGTCTACGGGGTCGATGTTGACTTCCCCGAAGACATGCATGACGAGGAAGACGAAGAAGAAGAGGACGACGGCCGGGATTTCCTGGACGAAAAGCGCAGGCAGATGCGGGAAGGCATCCTTCCCTATGATGACGAGCACTTCAGCCCGTACATGCTGGTTCCGCATCCCGTCGCCTATACCCGGCGGCGCGGTGAAAGAAGGATGGCGGAAGACCCGGTGGTCTGCCAGCGATGCGGAAAGCCCATCGCAAGCGCCCGGGAATGCTGGCTGGACGCTTCGCGGGGATACGGGCAGTTGTTTACACTGTGCAAAAGCTGTGGCAGGGACCAGGACGTCCAGACGATCCAGGATGCCTTCAGCTGCTGGGAAGAGATGGCAGAAGACCCGAACCCGGATCCGTGGGATTGCGAGTGAATCCCCGGATCCGGCGAATGAAGGGAGGTGGTCAACGGAAAAAACCTTATTCCGGCCCTGCCGGAAATACATCAATAATTAAGGAGAAGAAGCATATGATTACGAAGACACTGTTTGTAAAAGGCTGGAAGTGCCTGAAACGGCTCTATCTGGATGTGAGGCAACCCGAACTGGCGGAGCCGCTTTCCGAAGACGCGAAAGCGGTCATCGCCGAGGGGATCAAAGTGGGCCAGCTGGCCTACTGG
>CADBNG010000114.1 GCA_902795985.1 uncultured Lachnospiraceae bacterium | reverse complement strand
TGTCGGAACTGAAGGATTACGACCTCTGTATGGCCCTGACCGAAGCCTTTCTGCCGTACGTGGACAACTGGGCGACCTGCGACCAGATGTCGCCGAAGATCTTTAAAAAGCATCGCCCGGAGCTTCTGAAGCACGTCCGCGAATGGATCGGTTCCGGAAAGACTTATACCGTCCGGTTCGGGACCGGGATGCTGATGGAACATTTCCTGGATGAAGACTTTGACCCGGCGTATCTGGAAATGGCCGCGGCCGTCCGGTCTGAGGAATACTACGTCAACATGATGACGGCGTGGTATTTCGCTACGGCGCTGGCCAAGCAGTACGAGGCTTCGGTCCCGTATCTGGAAAAACACAGGCTGGATCCCTGGACGCACAACAAAACCATTCAGAAAGCGGTGGAAAGCTATCGGATCACGCCGGAGCAGAAACAGTATCTGAAGACGCTGAAAGTAAAAGCATAAGCGGGGAAGACCATGAAGCAGGAAACCTTGGACAGGATACGGAAATTCACTAAAGACAGGGACTGGGATCAGTTTCATTCCCCGGCCAATCTGGCAAAATCCATTTCCATTGAGGCAAACGAACTGCTGGAATGTTTTCAGTGGAGCGATACGGATTATGATATCGCCCATGTAAAAGAAGAACTTGCGGACGTTCTGGTCTACTGCAGGAACATGCTCGATAAACTGGGACTGGACGAAGACGAGATCATCAATGAAAAAATGACCCGGAACGAAGCCAAATACCCGGTAGACAAAGCAAAAGGGAAGTCGGATAAATACGACAGGCTTTGAAGGATCGCGGAGGAAGGCACCATGTACGAGCTGATGCAGGTTTCCAAAAACTGCTATTATATCCAGAGTCCCGCAAAGATCGGGCTGGTGAAGACGAACGATTCGGAAGTCTGCCTGATCGACAGCGGGAACGACAAGGATGCGGGGAAAAAAGTCCGCAGGATCCTGGAAGAAAAAGGCTGGAAGCTTTCCGCCGTCTACAATACGCATTCCCACGCGGACCATATCGGCGGGAACAAATATCTGCAGACCCAGACCGGATGCCGGATCTACGCGCCCGGGATCGAGAGGGATTTTACGGAGCATCCGCTGCTGGAGCCGGCCTGCCTGTACGGAGGGAATCCTCCGAAAGACTTAAGGCACAAATTCCTGATGGCGCAGGAAAGCGAGGCCCTTCCGCTGACAGCAGACGTCCTGCCCGAAGGCTGGGAGATCGTCCCGCTTCCGGGACACGCGTTTGATATGGCCGGCTTCCGTACTCCGGACAACGTCGTCTATCTGGCGGACTGCCTGTCGAGCCGGGAGACGATCGATAAATACCAGATCAGCTATCTGGTGGATCCCGGTGCTTATCTCGATACGCTGTGGAAGGTGCAGGAAATGGAGGCGGAACTTTTCATCCCCGCGCACACGGAGCCGCTGGATACGGCCGCGCTTCGGGAACTGGCACAGTACAATATCGAAAAAGTCGGCGAGATCGCGGAGAGGATCCTTTCTGTCTGCGAAAAGCCTTCCATTTTTGAGGAGATCCTGAAAACGCTGTTCGACCGGTACGGGCTGCTTATGAATTTCGAGCAGTACGTCCTGGTGGGCAGCACGGTCCGGTCATATCTGGCCTGGCTGAAAGACAGCGGGAAACTGACGTCGGAATTTGTTGAAAACCGCCTGCTGTGGGTGCGGGTGTAAGGAGAACGGAAATGAAAGATATCGGAAAACTGATCTATACGGCGAATGACACCTATGAAGCGGGAACCGTGACGGAAGCGCTGCGCGGGGCGGGGATCCCGTCGTACACCAAGGAGCTGGGGGCCGGACAGGTTTTTAAAGTGTACACGGGCTTTTCCAACTGCGGCGTCGAGATCTATGTGCCGGAGGAAAGCGCGGAGGAAGCGAAGGCGATCGTGGATGCGCTGAAAGCGGAAGCGCCGGAGAATGTGGAAGAACCGGGAGAAGCAGACAATACGGAGGAAACGGGAGAAGCTTCGGAAGAAAATAATACGCGGAAAGAAGATCTTTAAGGAAGATACGGGTCGTCCCCGTTCTGAGACCGGATATAATCCAGCTCTTCCCTGCTTAAACCGTAAAATTCCGACAGTACGGAGTCTATCTCGTCGTATAGATCCCGTACTGTTTTTTTATCCGTTCCTTCTTTTATCAGTTCTTCGGCCAGGGCAATGATCAAGTCCTGTTCTTCCGGGGAAACGGCCGGGATGGGGATCTGCTCGATATGCGAGCGCAGCACTTTTAGGGAGTGGAACTTCTTCCGGAAATAGAACCGGGAGATGCCGGAATTCAGCACGCTCATGACGTATTTGATCCTCAGGCTGTCAAACGTCGGGATCAGGAGATTGCAGCTGTTCAAAGACAGCGTCTGCCCATCGTCGTACGCAAAGACCGGCTGGCTGCAGATGAAACGGTACAGGAGCTTTTCCTTGGCGCGGTAACAGGAAACAGGGGCAGTCTGCTGGAACAGCTCCGGCCGGAACCGT
>CADBNG010000113.1 GCA_902795985.1 uncultured Lachnospiraceae bacterium | reverse complement strand
CGGCAGTCCGTACCGGCTTCGGCCACGCAGTCGCTGCTGGAAGACAGCACCGTAAGCAGAGGCTCGCTTAAATCCAGCTGGGCTTTGGAAGGTTTGCCTCTGGACATATCCAGCTTGATGCCAAGCGCTTTGTATTCTTCATAGCGGGCAAGCTCCTTTTTCAGCTCTTCATTCAGTTCCTCTGTTGTTCTTTCTGCATAAGGCTTCATCTGATGGTCCTCCTGAGTAATGATTTTAACCTGATTGACTGTTCCGTGTATTATTCGGGCATCCACCTTCCGCAGGCTCCGCAGGGAAGGATCAGTCCGGTGCTTTTCACCGGCAGTCCCACCTCGTCGGATTCCGCGCGGCCGTTATGTCCTTTTAATGCGGTCTCGAGAATGTAAGTCAGAACGGAAGCAGCCAGGCCTGTCGTATAGGAATTAATTACAAAAAAGAGAGGGTTGTCACTGAGCAGTTCTCCGCAGAGAAGTACGAACTCGTAAAGGGAATCCTCGATCTTCCAGATCTCCCCCTTCGGTCCCCTGCCATAGGACGGGGGATCCATCAGGATGGCGTCGTAATGATTGCCGCGGCGGATCTCCCGCTCCACGAATTTTTTGCAGTCATCGACGATCCACCGAATGGGCCGCTCGGACAGTCCGGATAACGCCGCGTTCTCCTTCGCCCAGCCGACCATTCCTTTCGACGCATCGACGTGGGTTACCGATGCTCCTGCTGCCGCGCAGGCCAGCGTAGCGCCGCCGGTATAGGCAAACAGGTTCAGTACGCGGATCGGCCGTCCCGCGCCGCGGATGTTCTCCGACATCCAGTCCCAGTTCACCGCCTGTTCCGGAAAAAGACCGGTATGCTTGAAGCTGAAGGGCTTTACATGAAACCGAAGCTCCCGGTAGGAAATCTTCCACTCTTCCGGCAGATCGATGATTTCCCATTCGCCGCCGCCTTTGCTGCTGCGGTGATACCGGGCATTGGCCTTTTTCCAGAGGGAAGGTTCTTTTTTTGTACGCCATACCGCCTGAGGGTCCGGACGGACAAGAACATACCGCCCCCATCGTTCCAGCCGTTCTCCGGCAGAAGCGTCCAGCACTTCAAATTCCTTCCAGTTCTGCGCAGTCCACATGGGCTCTCTCCTTAATGTTCACAAGTTTAGATTATATATCCTGCATTTTTAAACGTCAATAGCGGATTTAACAGAAAATTTTTGCAGGAAATGGCTCTTCATTATTCATTTTTATGTTTTTCGACGTCCCCAGCAGAATTGTTCTTCCGTAAACAGCACCGGCCGGGCTGCAGTCCTGCGGTCCCGGCCGGTGCTGTCATCAGTCCGGATCCTTATTCTCCCGGCTGATCGGTTTTCAGTATGGAGTTCAGTGTTCTTCACGGATCTCGATCAGTCTCTTCAGGAGCTTCAGGGTTCCTTCATAACCGAGATAATCCGTGTTGATGCAGTAATCATAATTTTCGATATCATCCCATTTCTGGCCGGTAAACGTCTCATAATAGTAAGCACGGCGGCGGTTCGTCGTCTTGCAGAGTGCGTCAATCCGGTCGTCTTCTCCTTCGATTCCGTACTTCTCCCGGATCCGGGTACGGCAGGAATCGATGCTGGCGCAGGTGAAGACGTTCAGGGTGTCCTTCCGTCCGCGCAGGACGTAGCTGGAGCAGCGGCCCAGGAATATGCCGTTTCCTTTTTCCGCGGCATCCAGAATGACCTTTGCCTGAGCGAAACGAAGGGTATCGATATCATCTTTCCGGCGGATCAGATTTCCTTCCCGGTGATTGACCGGCGCGGAATCCAGGAAGGAAGAAAGAAGTCCGGAATGTTTGTGTTCCATGAAGCCCGGTTCCTCCCTTCCGATCGGAAGAACGTCCATCTGAAGCTTTAAAAGCGCGCTGCTGTAAGGATCACGGAAGTTTTCATCAATACCGCTGTCCTGTTCATCATAAAACGAAAGCGTGGAATTCAGCATGTCGATTCCCGAATCCTCGACCGCCTTTTCAATCAGTTTTCCGTCATAGAGTTCATAACCCAGGTCTTTCGCAAGATCTTCTCCCAGCTCATTTCCGCCGGATCCGTATAAACCGCTGATGGTGATAAGCATATTTTCCTCCTGTTCTTAAAAGCCAACCGGCTTTTCTTTTGTTTTCATTATAATACTGTTTTTCCAGGATATCATCAGAAACCAAACAGCGCGAACCAGGCCGGGAAGCCGGCGGCCACGATTACGACCATGATCAGAGTCGGGATCAGACCAGCCTTGAACAGATCACCGGCGGAATAATATCCGCTGCCGTAAGTATACAGGTAAATCGGTTCGGTATAAAGCAGCGTGATGGTCGCCCCTGCCCAGAAGACCGGAATCATTGCCAGCGCTACAGTATACTGTGTTCCGACGATGCCGGCAATACCAATCATAATCGGTACAAAGATCGCGGCAACGGAAGGAGCGGTAGGAATAAGCACACGCAGATAGCAGACCACGAGGCCGACAAT
>CADBNG010000112.1 GCA_902795985.1 uncultured Lachnospiraceae bacterium | reverse complement strand
CAGGCGTCCATTTTTCCTTCCGGGGTAATCACAAAATCCTTCATATGCAGAATCCGTACCCGGTCTCCCAGCAGGGAAACGGCGTTGCAGACGATATTCTCCGCCCGGTACGCCTGGTCCGGGGAAATCAGGTTGACGGCGTCCAGGATGATCTGCAGATTGTCGGAGGGCAGTTCCTCCAGCATGCGCACCGCGCGTTCCGGGGTGGAGATGATATGGTACCAGACCGGCTCCACCGCCAGTACAGCGCCGGTTTCCTCCGCGCAGCGGATCACCGGCCGCAGGCTGTCCATGAAGAGGCGGAAAGCCTCCTCGCTCTGTGGCGCCGGATCTGCGAAGCGGGATTCCGGGTTGGCATAGGTTTCGGTGCCGACCACCCGGGCGCCGGTTTTCGCCGCAAAACGCAGATGGGCCTTGTAGATCTCCTGCGTCCGGGCTCTGCGCTCCGGATCCGGATCCGCCAGGTTGAGATAGCATCCGAGCACCGCGCATTCCAGGCCGGATTCATCAAAATCCTGCCGGAACCGTTCGGCATATTCCGCGGTCAGCTTTTCCGGCGCGTCCTTCATGTCAAAATCATCCCGGATCTTGCTGATCGCCACATGTGCGCAGGAAAACCCCTGTGCCTTTGCAAAAGCCAGTCGTTCCTTCAGGGAACCCGGCGCCGTATCATGAAGACGAATACCGATATTCATAGCATCCTCCGGTCAGCGGTTGCCGCTGTTATTTCATAAAAGGGATACATACGGGAATGCGCCGCATCTCCTCAGCTACCAGGGAGCAGATCCGGTCCGCGCCGTATGCGTTGAAATGCGTTTTGTCGTCATGTCCGTCCGGAAAATCCGGATTCTCGCCCGGGGCCAGGCGGACAAACAGCTCCGCAGTCTTCTCTTCTCCGAGGGACAGATACAGTTCCCGGCTGTCCTTCTTCAGGTCGATCAGCGGGACCTGTTTCTCATTTGCCAGTTCCCGCACCGCCCGGGGATATTCTCCGTGAGTATAAAGCAGCGAACCGTTTCCAACGAAGAAGCGCCGGGAAACCGGTGTTATCAGCACCGGATGCGCACCTTTCTCCAGGGCTGTTTTGCAATACCGCCAGAGGTTCTCCTTATAGGTGGAATCCGGATCCGTATGCCTTTCGTCGTCCTTTTCGTCATTATGTCCGAACTGGATCAGCAGAAGGTCCCCTGATGAAACAGCCGTTTCCACCGGTTCCCAGAGGCCTTCCTCCAGGAAGCTGCGGGTACTCCGCCCGCTGAGGGCATGGTTATGAACGCTGACGGTTTCTTTCACATATTTCGGGAGCGCCCAGCCCCATCCCCGGAACGGAGGCTGGTTATCCTCCACCGTAGAATCACCGATGATATAGATCGATGGCATAGGTTCACCATTCCTTCCAGACCTGATTCAGGTCAATCACGCAGACCTGTCCGATCCCGTTTCCGTCAGGATTGGAGAAAAGAATCTGGTCTCCCCTGCGGTTAAAGGAGGGATGCTGGTGATCCGCACCGGTTTTGCAGCTGCCCGTGGAAGCGATGAACTTCGATTTTCCGGTCGCCCGCTCAAAGAGCACAACGCCTTCCTGAATCGTGGTGCCCAGGTAGCTGATCCGGTCCGCGCAGAGCCATTTGTGGTCCCGGCTGATGCACGGATGAAGGATCTGCGTGCTCTGGGCAGCCACGTCGAAATGCCGTCCGTCTTTATCGGCAATAATGATATTGCCGGTATGGACTTCTCCTTTGCTTCCGTCCACGAAGCCCGCCGGATCCAGCTTCATCAGGGCCATTTCCGTTCCGTCGGAAGACCATACCTCATGGGTAATCCACTCGCTGGGATGTTCCACATAATAAGGCCGCACATACCGTTCCTTCACGTCGAACATTCAGGTGCGCTGGAAGGCGTCCCCTTCCGTTTCATGGATGTAGAAAATCAGGTTTTCGTCGGTCGGGCAGATCTGGGCATGGCCCAGGCGGTAATCGCTCTGGTACACCACTTCCGCTTCCTTCCCGGGAT
>CADBNG010000111.1 GCA_902795985.1 uncultured Lachnospiraceae bacterium | reverse complement strand
GCTTCCCAGAAGTTCGATGCCGGATGCTCCGCGATATGGTCCAGATTACGGGCGATGGTTTCCAGCTCTTCTTTCCGTTTCGGATTCTCACAGCTTTCCGCCTGATCCAGAACAAAACGGCTGTAGCGGTGCGCCAGCGAAATGGCCGCCTCGCAGAAAATGGTAACCGCTTTATAAAAGACGGATTTTTCCAGGTCCTCGCCCATGAAAATGCCGTGCCGCTCGTCCAGCCAGTCCTGGGCCTGTTTGCGGATCGCCTCATAGCCCGTTTCCACGATCTTCTTATGGCCGGGGATCAGATGCCCGGCACAGAAGCATGCGATTCCAAGGCCGCCTTCTTTATAACTGGAAACATTCAGCCGTTTCAGCTCCGCGAAACCGTCGGGCTGCCAGGCGTCCGCTGCCCTGCCCAGACGGTGCGTCTTCCAGAAAGGACCGCTTTCGCGCAGGAATTCCACGTCTTCGGCCGAAACTTCCTGCGCCAGCTCCTCGTGCTCGCCGCTTCGATAAAAGCCGTCGGCGCCCAGCTTCCAGTTCCCGGAATCCACCTCATGGAGAATCCAGTTGGAATCCATGAATTCCAGATACTGGCAGGCGGCAAACATGCTGTCGCCCTTGCATCCGGCGATCAGCTCCCCCTCGCCGAGAAAGAGCCCCATGTTGTCGTAATAGTATTTTGCCGCCATCGGCCGGCGGATCTCCGGCAGGTAATCTTCATATTTCTGATAGGCCTCCGTCATCAGGCGGGACCGTGTCGCGTCGTTGCGGACAACCCGGTCGCGGATCGTATTGCGGAGTTTCTCAATTCTCGGACTGACCGGACGGAATGAATACATGGCTTTTTCTCCTTATTCAGCAAAAATCCTCAGTGTCAGTAAAACCCCGTTGCGATTATCGGAATGCCCGGTTGAAAACGCCGGGGTTTGCGTTATAATAATTTCTAATTAAAGCAGTTGTAATTTGCGGAATTCACTTATCAGGCAGAAATCCCCTGCCGCCCGTTTTATTTTAACTCAAAAGGGAGCGATGGCCTATGGATTCAGATAAACTCAACTATTTTATATCCTCTGCCTATACCCTGAATTTTTCGGAAGTAGCCCGTCAGCATTTCATCAGCCAGCCTACCATCAGCAACCAGATCAGCCAGCTGGAGCAGGAGCTGGGGGTTAAGCTGTTCTACCGGAACGGCAAAAAACTGGAGCTGACCAGTGAAGGGGAATACTTTCTTCCCATCGCGATCCAGCTTCTGGAGGATATGAAGGCCTCGGTCAAATCGCTTCAGCAGTACAGTTTCGGCGGCCAGGGCCACTTAAGCGTCATGCTTTCCGCCACCAGCATGTCCTTATACCGCCGGTGCCTTTCCGTTTTCAGCAACCGGTATCCGACCATTTCCATCGACGCGGTTTATGAAGAAACCAGCCGGCAGGTCGACGCGCTGAACCGGAATGCCTTTGATCTCTACTTTACGTCGGAACAGATCGTCGCTCCGCGGAACGATTTTCAATACACCCATACCGTAGACGACGGCCTTTCCCTGGTGCTCCCGGCCGGACGGCCGATCCCCGAGGATTTAAACGACTGGTCCTGTCTGGAGGATCTTCCGTTTATCGCGCTGGATCCTTCCATGTTCACTTTCCTGATCACCGATATCGAACTGGCCATGGAGGCCCGGAATTTCCGGCCGAAAGTCATTTCCCATTACAACCGGCTGGAAGACATCCTGATCCCGGTGGACGCAGGGTTCGGCTTCAGTATCATTCCGATCTCCATCGCCTACGAATCCACCTACAATATCCAGTGCATTCCGCTGCCGGATGAATTCGGCATCGTCTCACGCGTCGTAGCCTGGAACGTCCATAACCGGAACCGGAGCATGGAACTGTTTCTGGACGTCGTCCGGGAGCTGTATTCCCCGGACAAGGAATACTGACCCTTCCTTCGCCATGAAGAACAGGACTGACGGCAATACCGCCGGCAGCCCTGTTTTTTTGTTTTAATAACGGCCCAGATCCCTTGCGATATAATACGCGTTGGAGGTCGCTGTCCAGATATCCTTCGGGACGATGCAGTCGCCGATCGCGTAATACTCCGGCGCGCAGTCTCTTAACGCTTCCGATTCCGCCATCAGCGGGCGCTGTCCGACCGCGTAGATTACGGTGTCCGCCTCATACAGATGCGTTCCGCTCTCGGCATCCGCATAGACCTTCGGCATATCGAATTTGAACTTCTCGCTCGGTTTCGTACCCACATATTCGCAGAGCAGGCCCTTTTCGGTAATCTCCAGCGCCTTGGTGCTCGTGGTGCAGTGGATATCGTATTTCTTCAGCTGTCCGCTGATCGCAAGAGCATGCAGATTGTTTCCACCCGCGTTCAGATCCGGGAGCATCTCCACGATCGTACATTTCCTGCCGAGCATGGACAGGAAAATGGCCAGTTCCATTCCCACCAGGCCGCCGCCCAGGATCACGACGTTCTGTCCGGCCTTTTCCGGATGATAGTAGATCTCCTCCGCTCCGCAGACGTTCTCCCGGTCAATTCCGGGGATCGGCGGTTTGATCGGACGGGAGCCCAGAGCGGCCAGGATGACGTCCGGGGCGATCTCCTT
>CADBNG010000110.1 GCA_902795985.1 uncultured Lachnospiraceae bacterium | reverse complement strand
GAAAGACATGAGCAGTACTTACGGAGAAAACATCAGAGTTACGGTTTTCGGACAGTCCCATTCCCCTGCCATCGGAGTGACGGTGGAAGGCCTTCCCGCGGGATTTAAGATTGACATGGAAAAGCTGTCCGCTTTCCTGAAGCGGCGTTCTCCCGGCCAAAACGCCTGGTCCACCGCCCGGAAGGAAGCGGATTCGCCGGAGTTTGTATCCGGAATCGTGGAGGATACCACCTGCGGAGCGCCTCTTACGGCGCTGATCCGGAACACGGACACCCGTTCGAAAGACTATTCGCAGCTGAAGATCATTCCCCGCCCGGGCCATGCGGACTATACGGCCGAGGTGAAATACGGCGGCCATCAGGATTTCGCCGGCGGGGGACATTTTTCCGGAAGGCTGACCGCGCCTCTTTGCATTGCCGGAGGCATCTGCCGCCAGCTGCTGGAGGAGAAAGGCATCCGCGTTTTTGCCCGGATCCTTTCGATCGGCGGAATTCGTGACGACAGCGAATTCTGCGGAACCGTTGAGAATAAGGAATTCCCCGTCGTTTCGGAGGAAGCGGGGGAACGCATGAAAGCCCTGATTGCCGAAAAAAAGGCGGAAGGAGATTCCGTGGGCGGCGTGATCGAATGTGTGGTCACGGGACTTCCGGCCGGTCTGGGCAGCCCGATGTTCGGCGGAATGGAAAACCGCATCGCCCAGATTGTTTTCGGCATTCCCGCCGTGAAAGGCATTGAATTCGGCGCGGGCTTTTCCGCTGCGGAGATGACGGGAAGCGAACAAAACGACAGCTTCCGCATCCGGGACGGCCGGGTCGAAACCGCGACAAACCACGCCGGCGGAATTCTCGGCGGAATTACAAACGGAATGCCCCTGGTTTTCCGGGCCGCCGTCAAACCCACCCCGTCCATCGGCAAACCGCAGAAAAGCGTGGACCTTTCCGCCATGACGGAAACGAAACTGGAAATCCAGGGACGGCACGATCCCTGCATCGTTCCGAGAGCGGTGCCCGTCGTCGAAGCGGCGGCGGCGATCGCGGTTCTTGACGCGTACACAGACAGAATGAAGGAGACCCGGATATGAAACAGTACAGGGAACAGATCGACCGGATTGATGATGAGATCGTCCGACTTTTTTCGGAGCGCATGGCCGTTGCCGGAGAAATTGCGGAGTACAAAAAGGAAAACGGCCTGCCGGTTTACGACGGCCGGCGCGAGCGGGAAAAAATGAAAGCCCTTACGGAAAAAACGCCGGAGGAATTCAAAGAGTACACCCGTCTTCTGTATTCCCAGATCTTTGAATACAGCCGAAGCTGGCAGCGGCGCCGGACTGTGCCGGAAAGCGGGCTGGCGGAACGGATCAAAGAAGCGGTGGAAAAGACGGAAAAAATGCTTCCCGCCGATGCGCTGGTGGCGTGCCAGGGAACGGAAGGCGCTTTTGCGGAGCAGGCTTGCCGGAAAATCTTCAAGAACCCGAACATCCTGTTCTTTTCCAGCTTTGAAGCGGTGTTCACTGCTGTGGAAAAAGGACTGTGCCGTTATGGCGTCGTCCCGGTGGAAAACAGCACGGCCGGATCGGTCAATACGGTTTATGACCTGATGCTCCGCCGTAATTTCAGCATTGTCCGCAGCACGCGGCTGAAGGTGGATCACAACCTCCTGGTCAAACCGGGAGTGAAGCTCACGGAAGTCCGGGAAATCTATTCCCATCCGCAGGCGATCAGCCAGTGCCAGGAGTTCCTTTCCGGCCTGAAGGACGTCCGGGTGATACCCTGTGAAAATACCGCCGTCGCGGCGGAAAAGGCGGCGAAGTCCGATGATCCCGGGATCGCTGCGCTGGCGTCCCGATCCTGCGTCAAACTGTACGGCCTGGAGTGCCTTCAGGAATCCGTGCAGGACAAGGGCAACAATTATACGCGGTTTATCTGCATCTCCAGAGACCTGGAGATTTATCCGGGAGCCGACCGGACCAGCCTGATGGCGACCCTTCCCCATGAACCGGGCTCCCTTTATAACCTGCTGGCCCGGATGTACACCCTGGGCATCAACCTGAACAAACTGGAAAGCCGTCCGCTGCCGGACCGGGATTTCGAGTTCATGTTCTATTTCGATCTGGATACGCCGGTCTACGCCGGGGAGTTCATTCAGCTGATCAACGAGCTGGATGAAGTCTGCGAAACCTTCCACTATCTGGGCAGTTACAGTGAGGTGATCTGATGCGCTGCGGGCTTCTTGGAAAAAAACTGGGGCACAGCTATTCGCCGGCCATTCACGCAAAGCTGGGAGATTATTCCTACGGCCTTTTTGAAAAACCGGAAGAGGAACTGGAAAGCTTTGTAAAGAGCGGTGACTGGGACGGGCTGAACGTGACGATCCCCTATAAAAAAGCCGTGATTCCCTTCTGCGGCGAGCTGTCGGATATCGCGAAGGAAACCGGCAGCGTCAATACGCTGGTCCGCCGGCCCGACGGGACAATTTACGGCGCGAATACCGATGCTCCCGGCTTTGCGGCCCTGGTGAAAAAAAGCGGGATTCCCGTTTCGGGCGGGAAGGTTCTGGTGCTCGGAAGCGGCGGGGCCTCGGCGGCGGTATGCGCGGCCCTGAAGCGGCTTGGCGCGAACGTTACGGTAATCAGCCGCAGCGGGGAAAACAATTATGAGAATATCGGGCAGCATTCCGATGCGGCCGTCATTGTCAATACCACGCCCGTGGGCATGTATCCGGACTGTCCGGCTGCGCCGCTTTCGCTGGAGGGCTTTCCGTTGCTGAAGGGTGTGCTGGATATCGTTTACAATCCCGCCGTTACGGGGATTCTTCAGGAAGCGGAAGACCGTGGAATTCCCTGCGCCAACGGCCTGTATATGCTGGTTTCCCAGGCAAAAAGGAGCAGCGAACTGTTCACCGGCCGGAGCATTCCGGACGAAATGACCGACCGGATCGCGAAGGAGATGGAAGTCTCCATGAAGAACATTGTCCTGATCGGGATGCCCGGCGCCGGCAAGACCGTCATTGCCGAACAGATCGGCATTCTGACCGGCCGTCCGGTGATCGATGTGGATCAGTGCATTGAGGAGCGGGCTCAGAAGACGATTCCCGAGATCTTTGAAAAAGGCGGAGAAGAACTGTTCCGGTGCATGGAGACTGAAATGCTGGGTGAACTGGGAAGGGCATCCGGAACGATTCTTTCCACCGGGGGCGGCAGCGTCACCCGGGCGGAGAATTATCCGCTGCTTCATCAGAACGGGACGATTGTCTGGATCCGCCGGGATCTTCAGACGCTGGCAAGAGAAGGCCGGCCCTTATCCACCGGGGATCTGGGGAAAATGTATACGGAACGAAAGCCTCTTTACGAGCGCTTTGCCGACCTGGTGATCGAAAACTACGGCACCCCGAAAACCGTGGCGGAATCCGTGGTGGGAGAACTGTACGGGTCTTCCGCGGAGTCCGTGGCAGCCGGTTCCGGCGGGGAGGAAGGGTCCGGCCGGAAACCGGGGAAGAAAATCCTGGTTATCAACGGACCGAACCTCAATATGCTGGGGATCCGGGAGCCGGATCTGTACGGCAGGGAAACCTACGATACGCTGCTGCAGATCGTCGCCCGTGCCGCGGAAGAATACGGATTTGAGGCGGACTGCTTCCAGTCCAATCACGAAGGAGCGATTGTGGACCGGATTCAGGAGGCGTACGGAGTTTACGACGGAATTGTGATCAATCCGGCGGCTTACACCCATACCAGCGTGGCGATTCTGGACGCGCTGAAGGCGGTGGCGATCCCGGCCGTCGAAGTACATATCACCGCTGTGGAAGAG
>CADBNG010000109.1 GCA_902795985.1 uncultured Lachnospiraceae bacterium | reverse complement strand
TTTTCCGCTGTTTCCTTATCGTCCGGCCCGCAGTCCGCGATCCGGGCACAGATCATGCGGATTCGTTCCGGATTGAAATGGTTGTCCAGAAGAAAACGGTCGTAGCGTGAAAAATCATAGATTCTGCCGTTTTTGCCGAATTCATCCAGAAGAACGCCCAGATAATAATCATGTCTTACCGGGAACCAGATCTTCTGCCCGGTCTTTCTCAGCGTAACGCAGGCGATTTTACGATCGGAGAAAGCCCCCCGGGCGACAATACAGACATGCTCCGGAATACTGACATTCTCCGGAACCTTCGCTGCGCGGACAAGCCGCGTGCCCTGTCCGGGGAGTTTTTCGTAAAGACAGCCGTTTTCGATGAAAAAAACATCATTTCCGGAAGAAACCCGGATATCATCGATTCCTTTTTCATCGGAAGCCCAGCCCCCGCCGTTGGAAAGAGCCCGGTCCGGAATCACTTCAAGAGACGCCGGAATGGAAATCCGCGTCAGCTCAGGGTGCTCCGAAAAAGCCTTTTCCGCAACGGCATACGTACCCTCCGGGATATCATAGGATTTTCGCTCTTCCCCGGGGTTGACCGACACCAGAATGCTGCGGCCGTATTCATCCTTCTGAAAGATACCGAAAGTGTCCGCCATGTTCAGATCGTCAGCTCCTCCAGGATTCCTTCTTTTTCCATCTCGCGAATCTCTTCTTCAATCCGTTTTCCCCGCTCATACAGCAGGAACTTTTTATTATAATGGAAATACTCTTCGCATCCGTTTTCGGAAATAAACCGGGAACTGTAATAGTTCACGGTCAGTTCCGTAATGAGAATGAGCATTTCGTTGTCTTCGCCGTAGTTTTCGGCAACGAAATGAAAAATGTTTGCCAGCGCCGACTGTATCCGCGCAGTATCCTCTTTCATCTTCGCGACCTGGTGATTGAACTCTTCGGCCTTTCTCTCGAAATTCAGCTGCATTTCGCGGGTAGCGCCGGCCTCCACGGCCTTTTTCTCTTCCCGGATGGCCGGAAGGGCTGCCTTTAATTCATCCCTCCATTCCACGTTGGCCTTGATCTGCGGAAGGATCGCTTCGATCAGGAGGCCTGTGACGGAGATCCGCTCGTCAAAACCGGCGTTTTTCGCCATCGTGTTCACTACATCATCCTGCGTTCCCAGAAGGATGCGGCTGATCTGATAATCCGTCCGGTAACGGGTAAACAAATCGTAATAAACCGAGAATTCTCCGATAATCCTCTTGTTGCGCAGGTACTGGGCAATCAGTGCTTCGTCCACCTTAAAGCCCTTTTCTTCATACATGCTGATGGCTTCCGAAAGGTCTTCCCAGCCGCGCGCTGTGACGTAGGATTTTCCGTCGATTGTGGACTCAATCTGATAAAAGTCCTCTTTTTTGATCTCCAGATAGGTCATAACGGCTTTGTGGACACCGCTCTTGATGGCATAATACTGCCAGGCATGCAGATCCGGCGTTACTTCCAGCACCTTCAGACGGTCCATCGTCACGACGTCGAATTCCCGTACGGAACGGTTGAATTCCGGAGGATTGCCGGCCGTAACCACAATCCACCCTTCCGGAATGCGCTGATTGCCGAAGACCTTATACTGCAGGAACTGCAGCATGGACGGACCCAGCGTTTCGGAAACACAGTTGATTTCATCCAGGAAAAGGATTCCTTCTTTTTTCCCGGTCTCTTCCATCCGGTCGTAGACGGTCGCGATAATCTCGCTCATGGTATAGCGCGAAATATCATACACTTTCCCGCCGTATTCCTTCTGTACAATATATGGCAGTCCGAGAGCGCTCTGCCGGGTATGATGGGTCATGGAATAGGCGACCAGCGGAATGTCCAGCTCGTCGGCAATCTGTTCCATGATCGCCGTCTTCCCGATGCCCGGAGCTCCGTACAGGAAAATCGGCCGCTGCTTTTCGATCGGAATGCGGTAATGTCCCGCGGCATCCTTCATCAGGTAGATGCTGACGGATTTCTTGATCTGTTCCTTGGCTTCTCGAATATTCAATGACGGTCTCCTTTACTGTTTTTTATCCAGTTCCTCAATAGTGGTGATCATCTTGATGGCCCATGGCGGCACCACCGGTTTTTCCTTCGGATCCTCAATAATAATAAACGCTACAGGGTATGAGGGCACAATTCCGGGAAAAGTTCCCAGCCCGTCGGTGAAATACAGAAGTCCCCGGAGATCCGTAAACTCCTTTTCCTGCAGGTAGCGGTCCACCTGCTCAAATACCGGGCGGAAATCCGTGCCCCCGTATCCGCGGACCTTCAGGTTCGCGATATAAGCGTCAAACTCGGTCATCGAAGTGATTTTTTCATCGCTTTGAATCTGGGAATCGCACTGGATAATATGGATGTTCATATTATCAAAAAATGCTCCGGCGGTTTTCATGATGGTATAGGTCTTATCCAGAAAGGCCCGGACCACTTTTCCCTGGCAGGAACCGGATGTATCGATCGCGATGACAAAATCCTTAATCCGGGAATTTTCCTGATATTCCAGAGGCTCGATCAGCGGCATATTGCCATACAGGGACATTCCGTAAGTGTAGTAAATATAATCATACTCATCCGGATTCACATGAAGTTCTTCTTTGTGGGAAACAAACTTTTTCAGGAACTCCGAATAATCCTGCTTTTCTTTTTTGATCGAACGGATATTATCCGTCGCCGCTCCGGGAAGGCGGTCCTGATAACGCTTCATCACTTCCGATTCAATCAGGACAATTCCGGCAAGATCCCTCCAGGTCTGTTCGGTTTCGCCGCTGGTAAAATCATCCTCTCCTTCATTGGTCAGGATTTCACCGCCGAACATTTCGGCTGCCGCCAGCCACATGCCATGGGTATCCGCAAGGAACAGGCGCGCATTCACGCTGTCTCTTTCAAACGCTGCCGGATCCCGGTAATAATACTGATAGATATTTTCCGCAGTGAGCGGACGAACCCGTTTCCCCAGATTTTCCAGAAATAGCTTCTTCTCCAGATCGTCGTCCAGCGATAATTCCCGCCGTTCCAGCGACAGAATCACGTTCTCAACGGCAAGATCCGAAGAAAAATCACACTTTTCGATATCCAGCATGTCATAACGGAAGGGATGGCAGAACAGGCAGTGAAAAACCATATGGAGGAAGATCCGCGCGAGCCTCTTCGGTTCTCTCCGGTACAGACGGATAATCAGCTCCGGATCCGCGTACACGCTGTTCCCGTCCGTTCCCGCCAGGCTGCGGTCATTGGAGTCGGTCAGCGTGTTTCCGCCGAGTTCTTCCGCCGCCTGGGTTCTCTGACGGAGGGCGGAATATGGCATCCGAAGAACCGCCCGGTTCAAAAACGGAAGACCGACAATGATTTCTTCCTGAACCGTGCGCATGATCGACGCCGCCGTCCGTTCCTTGCGAATGTCGGCGTACTGTTCTTCAAACTGCTTTTTTTTCAGTTCATCTTCCGAGCGCATTTTAAAGAGCTGTCCGTTTCATGATTATCGCGTCTTCTTTCGGCTCCTCATA
>CADBNG010000108.1 GCA_902795985.1 uncultured Lachnospiraceae bacterium | reverse complement strand
AGGTCTGATGCGAAGCCGGCTTCCGTTACGGTGTAGTCTGCGATTTTAAGCGCCATCTTGGTTGCGGTGATGGAGTTGCAGCCATGGGCGATGTTCGCGAACGGGCCGCCGTGGATAAAGGCCGGAGTCCCTTCGAGCGTCTGTACGAGATTGGGCTTTAAGGCATCCTTTAACAGGGCTGCCATGGCGCCTTCGGCTTTCAGGTCATGAGCGGTGATCGGTTTGCCGGCATAGGAATATCCGACGATGATCCGGCCCAGTCTTTCTTTCAGATCCGTGATATCGGAGGCAAGGCAGAAAACAGCCATGACTTCGGAAGCGACAGTGATATCAAATCCGTCTTCTCTGGGAACGCCCTGGGCTTTTCCGCCGAGACCGTCCACGATGTTGCGGAGCTGTCTGTCGTTCATGTCGACCGCTCTCCTCCAGGTGATCTGCTTCGGATCGATGCCGAGGGCATTTCCCTGCTGGATATGGTTGTCAAGCATGGCGGCAAGAAGGTTGTTGGCCGCGCCGATCGCATGGAAGTCTCCGGTGAAATGAAGGTTGATATCCTCCATCGGAACGACCTGCGCGTAACCGCCGCCGGCGGCACCGCCCTTAACGCCGAATACCGGACCCAGAGAGGGCTCGCGCAGCGCTACCATGGCGTTTTTGCCGATTTTGCGAAGACCATCGGTGAGGCCTACGGACGTTGTCGTTTTTCCTTCACCGGCAGGCGTAGGAGTGATGGCAGTAACAAGAATGAGCTTGCCGTCTTCTTTGTCAGCATTATCCACTAAAAAGGAATAGTCTATCTTTGCTTTATACTTTCCGTACTGCTCAAGATAGTCTTCCGGAATGCCTGCTTTCTTTGCGATTTCCATAATGGGGGCAACTTTTGTAGCCTGAGCGATTTCAATGTCTGTTTTCATGCCTTGATTTTTCCTTTCCTTTCTGACTGAAGACTTTGGTTACTTTAGAATCCTTCGGATCTGTTGAGTACGAAATGTAATTCTTTCTTTATTCTATTATATTTTTAATAAATAGAAAACAAAAAAATGAACTTTATTATAAATATAGAATAAATCGGGCGATTACCCGGCGGTTACCCCGAAGAAGTCATAAAAGAGGGCCGGATGGAGAGCGCGGCTCCGGTTTCCGGTTGTTGGAAATGAAGCGAAATGATAAAATAATTAAGGCCTTTTGGAATCCCTGCAGGGAAGGAGAAGACGGTTATGGGAAGATGCGTGATCATCGGCGGAGCGGGTATTCTCGATTACGGCGATATCCGGAAATATTTGAAGGAAGACGACTTCGCGGTCTACTGCGACAGCGGTCTGAAACACCGGGAAGGGCTGGCTCTTGCGCCGGGCCTGGTCGTCGGGGATTTTGATTCCTGCGAGAATCCGCAGATTGATGTGGAGACCATTGTCCTTCCCTGTGAAAAGGATGATACGGATACCGTCTATGCCGCGAAAGAGGCCGTGAAACGGGGCTTTTCAGAGATCCTGATCCTCGGGGCGACAGGGGGAAGGGAAGACCATACCCTGGTGAATATCTATCTGCTGTTCTATCTGGAACGCTGCGGGGTCCATGCGGTCCTGCTGGATGATTATGCCGAAATGGAAGTGATTTCGGGGCAGACGGTCCTGATCCCGGACAGCTGTCGTTATTTTTCTCTTTTAAACATGACCGGAACGGCCCGGGGCATCACCATTAAAAACGCGAAGTTCCCCCTTCAGGACGGGGAAATCGAAAGCGAATACCAATACGCGGTCAGCAACGAAGTGCTGCCCGGGAAGACAGCGGAGGTTACGGTGAAAGAAGGCCGGCTTCTGCTGATGAAAATCCGAAGAGAATGACAGACGCGTGCCGAAGGGGGCGAAGAGGACTGTCCCCTTCGCCCCCTTCGGCTTGTGATTCATACAGCCCGAAAGGGATGGAGCAAGGGGACGAAAAGAACCGTCCCCTTCGGCTCGTGGACCGAAAGGGACGGAGCAGGGTGCCGAAAGGGACTGTCCCCTTCGGTTCACTGTTTTTTCATTTCAGCCGAGATGGCGCTGATGATCATTTCCGCGGCGACAACGCTGTCTTCCGCGGTAAAGCCGGCGGCGAAGTTGTTGGAAAACTCCACCTGGGCGCTGGGAGGGAATTCTTCATCCCCGGACCAGAGGTAGAAAATCAGGTGGTAGTCGCCGATCAGGTCGAAACGGAAGCCGGCGTCGGCGTGATCCACGGGGATGCCGCCCAGAGCCTTCGCGGCGGTACAGAAGCCGTCCGGATTGCTTTGATACTTCCAGGCGGAACGGGTCAGGCAGCGGCCGGTGAAGGGCTGGATATAGACCTCGCCCCACGGAAGCTCGCGGAACGCCAGGTATTTCCCGGTGGACGGCAGAGGCTTTCCTGTAAGAATATATCGCAGCAGAAAAATCTTTGCCTGATTGGAATGCATCGCCAGGGCGGACGCGTCATCGCAGAAAAAGGCGCCGTCCGGCCAATGAACCCGATAGAACTGACCCAGCATGGAGAGAGAGAAGCATTCGTTTTCGTAGGGAATGGTCAGCTCTTTTGCCCGCTGGACCGGGTCAATTCCGGCAAACTTTTCGGTATAGTACTGAAGAGGGAGCTCCTCTTTATTATTCTTGATTTCCATCATCTTTACCTGTCTGGATCAGGGGGACAGACCCCATTGATCCGCTTGTCTTCAGCTCTGCACCGACGGGAAGAGGGAAGCGTCCGTGTGCGGCAGGAAGCAGGCCGCGACGAAATGATCCATGTAGCCCGGGTAGGTCGAGAGCTCCAGATAGGTCATGTTCGAGGCGATCTCCCCTACCTTTTCCGCCGCCGCGTCGGATACGGTGATCCCGTAGGCGCCGGCCAGGGAGGAATTCCCGATATAATCGTATTTTTCCCGTTCGACATCCGGAAGCATACCGATGCGGATCGCGTTCTCGATATTGATGCCGCTGCCGATACCGCCCGCGATGTAAATGTTGTCGATCACGTCCGGGGTCATGTCCAGCGTCTGCAGCATGGTGTCGATCGCGGAATAGATCGCGCCTTTCGCGCGGATAAAGGATTCGATATCCACTTCGTTGATGCAGATCTCCCGTCCGGTCTCGCTCTCGTGCGGGTCGAACAGGACATAGCGGTGCATGTCGTTTTTATCCTTGCGGATCCGGCTGCCTTCCCGGACGAATTTTCCCTTGGAATCGATGATGCCGCAGCGGAACAGCTCCGCGATGATATCGATGATGCCGCTGCCGCAGATGCCGACCGGCTTCTGGCCGGCTTTTCCGACGATCCGCACTTCGGGCTCCATCGTTTCCTTATCGATCGAAATGGCTTCGATCGCGCCGTCCGTGGCCCGCATGCCGCAGGAAATGTCGCCGCCCTCAAAGGCAGGTCCGGCGGAACAGGCACAGCTCATCAGGAATTCGTTGTTCCCGAAAACGATCTCGCCGTTCGTGCCCAGATCGATGAACAGGGAGAAGGTCTCCATGTTCCAGATCATGCTGGCCATGGTGCCCGCGGTGATATCGCCTCCGACATAGGAGCCGATATTGGGCGCGATGAAAACGAGCGCCTGCGGATTGACCGGAAGGCCGAGATCCGCCGCCGCGAAGGGATCGCAGTGGAAGAAGGTCGGGATATAGGGATCCATCCTCAGGGAATCGGCGCTCGCGCCGATCAGAAGATGGTTCATGGTCGTATTTCCGGCGATCGTCACGCGGACGATCTGGCCGTTGTCGACACCGGCCTGGCGGACCAGAAGGTCCATCAGCGGCAGGAGCGTTTCATCAATGATGGCTCTCTGCAGCTTTTCCACACCGCCGGTGCGGCTCTGCTCGATAATGCGGTTGATGACATCCGCTCCGTAGCGGATCTGCCCGTTGCCGACGGAAGCCTTGGCAATGATCTTGCCGCTGTCCATCTCGGTCAGGACGCCGGAAACGGTTGTGGTGCCGATATCGATCGCGGCGCCGCAGATCCGGGCCGGATCACCGCCGGGAAGGACGTCATAGACAAGAAGAAGATCCCCTTCCCGTCTGCAGATGGCGGAGAGCGTAAAGTTCTTTTCCCTCATAACGGCCGCCAGCCGCCGGAGAGTCCAGGAACCCAGACGGACTTTTTCCGCGCCGGCGGCGGCTTTTAAGGCGTTGATCAGCCGCTCATTGTCCGGGAGGGTGTCGTCCGGGGTCGGTTCGCTCATCGAAACGGTAACGGATTCGAAAGGATGCTCGATCCCGAGACCGGCTTCTTCCATGCTGCCGCGGATGGCGTCGAAGATCCGGATTTCCCGCTCGTCGGAAAGGTCGGCGGTCTTGATCCGGCTCTGGTAGGCGGACGCGATATCCGGCACCATGACGGTCACCGGCGCGTCGCCGCTGATCCGGCAGGCACAGCTGAGCCGCCAGCCGTCGTCATAGTCCTCCTGCGAGATGTGGGAGGTTTTCTGGCCGTCCACTTCTCCTTCCAGAAGTTTTACGCGGCATTTGCCGCAGGCCCCGTTGCCGGAGCAGGGAGCGTCGATCGCGATGTTCGCGCTGCGCGCGATCTCCAGAAGATTGTCCCCGGAATTCGCGGAGACGTGGATCGCTTCGCCGTTTTCAATCTGAAAAATAATATCTGCCATATCTTCCTTAAAAAAGGGCTGCCGCCTGAGTGTTCCGGTGGCAGCCCTGTATGAGTCCAGTGTCGGGTTACGGGATATGAATGAAAGTCCGAATTACAGAAGCGGCTCCATCTCGAGGACCGGATGGCCTTTTTCCGTCAGGATCGCGTAGAGCTCTTCCATATCGGTGGTATCGGTTTCATCACAGATGTAATCGGTGAAGTTCTCGATTCCGTAGAGCTCGAAAGCGGTCTTGTTCAGCTTTTCGGCAACATCGTCCTTCAGTTCTTTCGGCATCCAGACGATACGTTTGATACCGCCTTCCGCCGCGATGAACTTCTTGGAAGCGATGAAGTGACGGCCGTGGCCCATGTAACCGGGGGTCTGAACGCCGCCGCCCGTGCAGGAGGCGAGTTCGCCGAAGGTCATGCCCGACGGGGTCATGCCGGTGTACTCACGGTTGCAGACGATGAATCCGTTGGAAAGCGGCTCGATGCCGGAAATGCATTCGAAGCATCCGCAGGAGGTCATCGGATCTTCCATGATGGAGTACAGCGTGACGTTGTCGACGGCGCCGTGGGTGGCTTCGTTGACGGTCTGGTTGACGGTCTCATAGCGGCCGGTACGCTCGTCGAGGCAGCCTTCCTTCAGGATCGGCTGGGACGGGCCGTTCGGGTTGAGCTCGTAGGTCGCTTTCGCGTCGAGCCATGAAACGGCGCCGCAAAGGCCGAGACGTTCGGGCGTAACAACGCAGCAGTGAGACGGAGCGAAGGACTGGCAGAGCACGCAGGTGAAGAAGCGGTCTACGGACTCGTCCGTCATGGATGCCAGCCTGTCGTCACGGGCATTGTAGCGGGGCATTGCTTCCTCGTTGAGGATCTGCTCGACCTTTGCCTTATCGGTGACAAGGGTGACCTGGCACTTGTCGACGACCGCGTCGAACTCATCCATGATCATGTGGTAAATGACTTCCGCGAAATCCTTCAGGCGGATGCCCTTATCATAGGCGTCATTGGATACACGGATACGGAACTGGTTTCTCTGTCCGGTATGCATGATGCCTTCCAGATAGTTCAGCCAGGT